>JBAXXO010000158.1:0-7645 GCA_037127855.1 Alphaproteobacteria bacterium | reverse complement strand
GGACGGTCGTGGGCGGATCGAGGCCCGACCGATGAAGGGCACGGCACCGCGGGATGCGGACCCGGTGGAGGATGCGCGGCTGGCTGAAGCGCTGCGCGCCTCGGGCAAGGACCGGGCTGAAAACCTGATGATCGTGGATTTGTTGCGCAATGACATTGCGCGGCTGTGCCAGGTGGGCTCGGTCAAGGTGCCGGAACTGTTTGCGGTCGAAAGCTATGCGACGGTGCATCAAATGGTCAGCCGGATCACCGGGCAACTGGTCGAGCATGGGTCGCTGGCGGGGGTGATGGCAGCGTTGTTTCCCTGTGGGTCGATCACCGGGGCACCCAAGCTGCGCGCGATGGAGATCATTGCCGAAGTCGAGCCCGAACCGCGCGGGGCCTATTGCGGGGCGATTGGCTGGATGGCGCCGGGCGGTGCGGCGTGTTTCAGCGTGGCGATCCGCACCTTGACTGTAGACGGCGGCTGGGTGCGGCTGAATGTGGGGGGCGGTGTGACCCATGACAGCACGGCGACGGGCGAATGGGAGGAGGCATTGTGGAAGACGCGCTTCGTGCGGGGGCTGCTGAGCCCGGGCTGATCTTGATTGAGACGCTGGGCTGGACGGGCACGGAATTTCCGCGGCTGAGTTTGCATTTGCAGCGTTTGGCGTCGTCGGCGGCGCGGTTGGGATGGCCGTGCGATATCGGGCAGGTCGAGGCCGCATTGTGGGGCGCGGTGGCGGAGGAACCCAGGCGCGTGCGGCTGACGCTGGACGCGGCGGGCCGGGTTGCGGTGACGGCGGCGGTAATGCCGCCGGGCAAGCCTTTGTGGAATTTGGGGCTGGCGCAGGCGCGGTTGCGATCGGGTGATCCGTGGTTGGCGGTAAAGTCCAGCCGACGCGCGGCCTATGATGCGGCGCGGGCCGGGTTGCGGCCGGGTCTGGACGAAGTGGTGTTGGTGAACGAGCGCGGCGAGGTTTGTGACGGCAGCATCACCACGCTGTTTTTTGACCGCGGGCAGGGGATGCGGACGCCACCCTTGTCAGCGGGGCTGCTTCCGGGGGTTTTGCGGGCGGAACTGGCGGTGCCGGAGGATAGTCTGCAGGCGCAGGATCTGACACAGGTCAGGTTGTGGGTGGGAAATTCGCTGCGGGGGCTGATGCCGGCGCTTTGGGCAGAGCCTCTGGCAGGGATATTTGGGCCAAAATGAAAGGCGGCGGGGTTGACTTGGGCTTGGCGGGGGGGTCTATCCTCTGCCACCTAAAACGCCTCCGGAAGGGGATTTGAATGCACGCCTATCGCAGCCATAAATGCGCCGATCTGACGGCGTCCCATGTCGGGCAAGAGGTGCGCTTGTCGGGTTGGGTGCACCGGGTGCGCGATCATGGTGGGGTGTTGTTCGTCGATCTGCGCGACCATTATGGCATCACGCAGGTGATCGCCGACAGCGACAGTGCGGCCTTCGCGGCGATCGAAAAGCTGCGGGCCGAATGGGTGGTGTGCATTGATGGCCGGGTGAAGGCGCGCGATGCAGCGCTGGTCAACCCAAAGCTGGCGACGGGCGAGATCGAGGTTTATGCCACCGGCCTGACGGTGCTGGGCGAGGCGGCGGAATTGCCGATGCCGGTGTTTGGCGATGTCGAATACCCCGAGGAAACAAGGCTGACTTATCGCTTTCTGGATCTGCGTCGCGAAAAGTTGCACCGCAACATGATGTTGCGGTCAAACGTGGTGCGGTCGATCCGCAACCGGATGTGGGCGCAGGGGTTCAACGAGTTTCAGACGCCGATCATCACCGCTTCCTCCCCCGAGGGCGCGCGGGATTTTCTGGTGCCGTCCCGGCTGCATCCGGGCAAGTTCTATGCCCTGCCGCAAGCGCCGCAGCAGTTCAAGCAGTTGATCATGGTGTCGGGCTTTGACCGTTACTTTCAGATAGCGCCCTGTTTTCGCGATGAAGACCCGCGGGCCGACCGCAGCCCGACCGACTTTTACCAGCTTGATATCGAAATGAGCTTTGTCCGGCAGGAAGACGTATTTGCCGCCGTGCAGCCGGTCATACAGGGGATTTTCGAGGAATTTGCGCCCGACAAGAAAGTGTCAGCGGATTGGCCGCTGATCGCCTATCGGGACGCGTTGAAATGGTTCGGATCCGACAAGCCCGACCTGCGCAACCCGATCCGCATGCAGGATGTGTCGGCGCATTTCGCCGGATCGGGCTTTGCCATTTTTGCCAAGCTGCTGGAACAGCCGGGTAATGAAGTGCGCGCCATTCCTGCGCCTTCTGGCGGCAGCCGCAAGTTTTGTGACCGCATGAACGCCTTTGCCCAGAAGGAGGGCCTGCCGGGGATGGGATATATCTTTTGGCGCGAGGCCGAAGATGGGTCTGGGATGGAGGCGGCGGGACCGTTGGCCAAGAATATAGGCCCCGAACGCACCGAGGCCATTCGGGTGCAACTGGGACTGGCTCAGGGCGACGCCGCCTTTTTCCTTGGTGGCAAGCCCGAGAGTTTCGAGGCGGTGGCGGGCCGGGCCCGCAACGAGATTGGCCGCGAATTGGGTCTGACTGAAAAGGATACGTTCCGCTTTGCCTGGATCGTCGACTTTCCGATGTATGAAAAGACCGACGAGGGCGGGATTGATTTCAGCCATAACCCGTTTTCGATGCCTCAAGGCGGGCTGGAGGCGCTGATGGGCGATCCGTTGCAGGTCTATGCCTATCAGTATGATCTGGCCTGCAACGGCTATGAGTTGATTTCCGGCGGCATTCGCAACCACAAGCCCGAGATCATGTACAAGGCCTTTGAACTGGCAGGTTATCCCAATGCCGAGGTCGACAAGCGCTTTGGCGGCATGGTCAAGGCGTTCAAATATGGCGCACCGCCGCATGGCGGCTGTGCGGCGGGTATCGACCGGATCGTGATGTTGCTGGCCGATGAGGCGAATATTCGTGAGGTGATCATGTTCCCGATGAACCAACGCGCCGAAGACCTGTTGATGGGTGCGCCGAGCGAGCCCTTGACCAAGCAGTTGCGCGAATTGAACCTGCGGGTGGTGCCAAAAGACTGATTGTCAAAGACCTGTTGCCTAATCTGGGGCGTGCGGCCACAGTTGGGCGGGTTTTCGGGAGGGTCTTGTGTCGCTTTATGCCGCCTCGGTTCCGGTCTTTCGGCACTATCTGGGGCAGGCGAGCCGCATGATCGACATTGCCGGACCGCAGGCGATGTTGGCGCAGGTGGCATATGGTTCGCCCGCAGGGCAGCAATTTGCGACGGCGGCGGGGTTCGCGATGCGGGTGGCCTGCCCCTTGGCGGGGCGGCCCGTGCCGGATTTGCCTGCGGCCTTGGCGCCAAGGCTGGCGGTGGCGCGGGCGACCTTGGGCGGCATGCGGCCGGACGAGTTTCGCGGGGCGGAGTTGTTGCGGATCAGGCACAAGGCCGGGATGGCCGAACTGGACCAGTCGGCCAGCGATTTTCTGTATCTGTTCGGATTGCCGAATTTCATGTTTCACCTGACGATGGGGTATGCGGCCTTGCGGGCGGCGGGTGTGGTCTTGGGCAAAGCGGATTTCGACGGGTTCCATGGCTTTGCCGAAAATGCGGGCTAAGCCTTTGAGAATGCGGTGGAGCGGTTGTAAGGCTGGTGGGGTGGGGTGGCTGCGAAACGATGCGGTTGTGCGTCAAAGCGACGTCAGCGGGTGCCCGGCGTGCCGTCGCCTTGTCATAGGGCCGGACTGCGGTCATCTTTGGAACTTATGGAGAGATGGCAGATGGCAGACAGCAAGAAGCTTGGTGTGGCGTTGCCGGGGTGGGTCGTGCCGCAACGACCGCAAGGCGAGGTGCTGGAGGGTGACGTCGTCCGGCTGGAACGGATGGACCCCGAGATCCACGCCGCCGATCTGTTTCGGGCCTACGGCGGACATGACGCCTTGTGGGATTACCTGCCTTACGGGCCTTTTTCCTCGGCCTCGGCCTATCATCGTTGGGCCAAGGACACCGCCACCGGGGCGGACCCGCTGTTTTACGTGATCCGGCAAAAGGCCAGCGGGTATTGTGGCGGGGTCGCATCCTATCTGCGGATCACACCCGAGACGGGAAGCATCGAGGTGGGCCATATAAATTTGGCACCAGAGTTGAACAGGTCACGCGCCGCGACCGAGGCGATGTTCCTGATGATGGAATGGGCCTTCGTGGCGGGCTATCGACGCTATGAATGGAAATGCAATGCGCTGAACCTTGCATCGCGCCGGGCGGCGCAGCGGCTGGGGTTTTCGTTCGAGGGCGTCTTTCGGCAGGCGGCGGTGGTCAAGGGTCGCAACCGGGACACGGCGTGGTTTTCCGTCATCGATGGCGAATGGCCGGCGCTGCGCGAGGCCTATCGCGCATGGTTGTCGCCACGCAACTTTGACCCAGACGGGCGACAGAGAGAAAGCCTGTCGGACCTTACGCAGCTGGTGCGACCGGGATCTGATCCGGCGCTTGGTTGACGGCGACAGGTCGGTTCTATTCCCCGTCGAACCGCCCAAAGGCGGCAATCGGTTCGGCAAGGCGGCCAGCCAGCAACTTGCGCAGTTGATCAAGGCGGTTGACAGTCGGCAGTTGCCCCGCACGCTCGGCCGCTTCGGCCAGGGCGACGTCATCGGCATGGCGGGCGACACCGGTCAGAAAGGCCGACAGATAGACCTGCGTTTCAGCCTCGGTTCCTTGAAGGATGCTGGTTTCGATAAGGGCGGCCGCTCGGGCGAAATCATCGCGCAACGCCAGATGATCCGGGGTCAAGATGTCTGGGGTCAACATACATTGAGCCAATGCATACGGGATCACGGCGTTTGGGGAGAGGGTTGAAGGGTTGCCGGTTGTTTGCGCCTTTGGAATTGGCGGAACCTCATCGGGCAGATGGCGCAACAGCAGGTTGTGGAACGCGGAAAAGCTTTCCAGCGGTTTGTCCAGAAAGCCACGAGCCCCGGCTGCCAGCGCCGAGGTGCGGCCGTCGGCATCGCCTGAGGTGCCCAGAATGATCGGGGCTGCGGGGCCCTTTGCAACCATCTCGCGGATCAGGGTTTCACCCCGGCCATCGGGCAGGCCGAGGTCGACGATGATCAGATCGGGGCGGTACAGGGCCAGATGCGACCGGGCGGCCTGAATTGTTTCGGCGCGCCGCAATCGCACGCCAAGACGGCGACACATCAGGCGCAGCGCCTCGGATGCGAAACGGCTGTCTTCGACCGCAAGGATCGTGATGCCGCGCAGGGGTGAGGCCGCCGGCAGCACATGATCGCCATCCCTTGTGGCGGGCGGGCTCGGCAGGTCTGGCAGTTCGACAGTCGCTGAGTTGGGCATTTGGGTCCCCGGTGGTTCATCGATCCCTTATTGCAACCACAACTTTGCTAAACGTGGGTTAATGCCGCAGACCCGACCAAGAATTGTACGGCCTCTTGCAGATCGGGCGACAAGCGTCGATATAAGCGAGATGATCGGGCGTCTGAACCATGTGGCCATTGCGGTGCCCGACCTCGCCGCGGCGGCCCGGCAGTACGGCGGTGCCTTGGGCGCCGAGATCGGTCCGGCTGTCGACCTGCCCGAACATGGGGTGAGAGTCGTCTTTGTGGCACTGCCCAACACCAAGATCGAATTGCTGACACCGCTTGGCGATGGCTCGCCGATCCGGGGGTTCTTGGACAGGAACCCTGCCGGCGGCGTTCATCATCTGTGTTACGAGGTCGCTGACCTAGCCGCAGCGCGTGACCGGTTGATGGCTGAGGGGGCGCGCGTGCTTGGGCCGGAAAGGATCGGGGCGCATGGCAAGCCCGTGCTGTTCTTGCACCCCAAGGACTTTACCGGAACCTTGATCGAACTGGAGCAGTCATGACCATCACCGGTGCCATCGTTCTGTTTTCGATGATATGGTTTATCGTGTTTTTCTGTGTGTTGCCATGGCGCTATGTCTCGCAAGACGAGGCAGGCGAGGTGGTGCCGGGCACGCCAAGGTCGGCGCCGGAGGACCCGATGCTGGGGATGAAGGCCAAGGTCACCAGCGTGATTGCGGTCGTGCTATGGGCTGCAATCTGTGCCGTGATCATGTGGGGCGGCATCGGCGTCAATGATCTGGATGTTTTTGGCATCATGCGGCAGGGCTGAGGCGGGGCTGGCGCGGTCATTCCTGCCTTCTTCAGCAACAATACGCCATCTGACGCTGATGTGTTGGCAAAGAGCTTCTAATTCCTGTACAGTTGTTAACAACAGGTGCCAAAGAGCACTGACAGCAAGAGCAGGTCCATGGAAACAAACGTAATTACGGCAGCGCCGGAGATCGATTTCTCTTTGCTGGCGCTTTTCGCACGCGCCACACTGACGGTTCAGGTGGTTATGATCGGATTGATGCTCATGTCGTTCTGGTCTTGGGCGATCATCATTCAAAAACACATCATGTTCCGGCTGAGCAGGCGCGAAGCCAGCGTGTTTGACCGGGCCTTCTGGTCGGGCGAGCCCTTGGACGAGTTGTTCGAAAAGATTGGCCCGCAACCGGATGGACCCTCGCAAAAGATATTTGCCAGCGGCATGCTGGAATGGCGGCGGTCGCATCGATCGGATGGCGGGTTGATCGCGGGCGCCCAGGCACGGATCGACCGGGCGATGGATGTGGCGATTTCGCGAGAGTCCGAGCGATTGAACAAGGGGTTGTCCTTCCTGGCGACGACAGGGTCTACGGCGCCGTTCATCGGGCTGTTTGGCACCATCTGGGGCATCAAGCACGCCTTTGAGCAGATCGCGATCAGCCAGAACACCTCGTTGGCGGTGGTGGCACCCGGAATTGCCGAGGCATTGCTGGCCACAGGGATCGGGCTGCTTGCGGCCATTCCGGCGGTGGTGTTCTACAACAAGCTGAACAATGACAGCGACCGGATTCTGGGTGGCTATGAAAGCTTTGCCGACGAGTTCGCCACGATCCTGTCGCGCCAGCTGGACGCCTGAACCATGGGCGCTGGCGTGGTGCATAAAGCGGGTGGCGGTGGGCGGCGGGGCAGGCGGCGGGGCCGTCCCGCGGCGATGAGCGAGATCAACGTGACGCCGTTTGTCGATGTGATGCTGGTGTTGATGATCATCTTTATGGTGGCCGCCCCATTGTTGACGGTCGGGGTGCCGATCAAACTGCCACAGACGGCGGCAAATGCGATGCCGACCGAACAGGAAGAGCCGCTGACAATCACCTTGACCGCCGATGGTCTGGTGCTGATCCAGACAACGCAAGTTGCCGAAGCGGAACTGATCCCCAAGCTGGTGGCGATCGCGGCCGAGCGGACCTCGGACAAGGTGTTCGTGCGGGCGGACGGGGCCGTGCCCTATGACCGGGTGGCGCAGTTGATGGGCGCGCTGAATGCGGGAGGGTTCAACAATATCGGTTTGGTAACGGATACCGGTGGGCCGACCTTTGGTGGCGGCAACTAGGGAACCGGTGATGAACAAGGGTGTCATCATCTCGGGGGTCGGGCATGTCGGGTTGATCCTGTGGGCCGTGGTGGGCGGCTGGCTGTTCGCCCCGCAGGAGTTGCCCGAGATTCAGGTGGTTGATGTGTCGATGATCAGTACGGCGCAGTTCGACGCGATGACCTCGGGCGCGCCCGCGCCGCCAGATACCGTGGCCCCGGATTCGATTGGGCAGCCCGAACC
>JBAXXO010000157.1:0-7670 GCA_037127855.1 Alphaproteobacteria bacterium | reverse complement strand
TACCTACGGCAACGGGAGACCGAGAACTGACCGAGAAATCTTCAATCTCGCCGACCGACAAACCGTTCGCTTTCGCCAAGAATCGGGTTGCGCTGGGCTCTATTCGAGCGTCAGCACAGTGTTGGAACAGGGGATCCGAACCTTCATCGAGGCGGAAATGCGCGACTTCCACATGGACGTGCTGACCGATCACGGCGTCGGCTCAGGCCTTGACAATCATACCCATGCCCTGCCTGCGATGGCCAATCTGTAAGGGAAGGCCTTGGTGACCGCGGTCCCACTTGTTGGTTCCGTGTGATCTTTTCGTTTGCAGTCGGCCCGCACTATTCTCGCTGTGTTGCTCCGGCGGCAAAGCGGCTTGAGCCCGATCTCCTTGGCCGCTGCGTTCCAGCGCGCCGCATCAAGACCAATGTCTGTCAGAACGCTCAAAAACTGTGCAGTTCGCATTATAGCGCGGGTTTGATCGCGGACCATAAGCTTCCCGACTTGACACTTTCCATTTGGCGCTTTTTTGTCAATTGTCAACAAACTGAACGCAGCTTCGCTCCTTCAACCCAAAGGCTCCAACGCAGTGCTTGCAGATCTTTCCGCTGTCGAACTTCGTCGCCTGATTGGCGCCAAGGCCGTCTCGCCGGTCGAGGTGATGCAGGCATCGCTGGACCGGATCGCGGACCTAAACCCGCTGCTAGTCGCGTTCTGCGACATGCGCCCCGAGGCTGCGCTGGCCGAGGCCCGGGCGGCGGAGGCAGCCATGATGCGTGGCGATTCGTTGCCGCCACTGCACGGACTGCCCATTGGCATTAAAGACATGAACGATGTGGCGGGGTTGCGGACCACCTATGGCTCGTATCTTTACCAAGACAATGTCGCCGCCAAGGATGAGTTTATCGTCGCCCATCTGCGCAAACAGGGGGCCATTGTGGTGGGCAAGACTAACATTCCGGAACTGGGCTTTGGTGCCACCTCGTCAAACCCGCTTTGGGGTACCACCTGCAACCCGCACGATGTCCGCTATACAGCAGCAGGATCGTCAGGCGGCACGGCAGTCGCCCTAGCCACTGGCATGGTGCCACTAGCAATGGGGTCGGATTTCGCAGGATCCTTGCGCACTCCGGCAGCGTTCAACGGCATCACCGGCATCCGCCCGTCGGCAGGAACCGTCGCCAACGAACGCCGGGCCTTCGGCTTTTCGCCCTTCAACGTCGAAGGCCCGATGGGGCGCGAGGCACGCGATGCCCGTCTGCTTTTGTCGGCAATGGCGGGGCCGCAGACATTTGATCCGTTGTCGCAGCGCCGCGACCCGGGGTTTGACGCACCCGGTACGCCTGATCTTTCGGGCTTGCGCATTGCGCTTTCGGAGGACCTTGGCTTTTGCCCGATCGACGACGGCGTGCGCGCCACCTTTCGCGCCAAGATGGCACGGGTGGCGCGGTTCTTTCGGTCTGCAGACGAGGCTAGCCCCGATCTTTCCGCTGTGGACCGGGTGCTTCAGGTCATGCGATCGTTGGAATTCCTGTATGATTTCAAGGAAATCTATGACCGCGACAAGTCTGCGCTGGCAGACAATGTCGTTTATGAGGTTGAAAGAGCACTGACGCTTGGCATTCCCGATGCGGCCTGGGCGCTTGGCGAACATGCCCGCATCCACCGGGCGTCGCAGGCATTCTTTGACCGCTACGATCTGCTGTTCACCCCCGCCGCATCTGTTCCGCCCTTCCGCCATGAGGACGAATGGCCGCGCCAGATCAATGGCGAGCCGATGGCCAATTACCTGCGGTGGGAAGCCATCGCTTACGGCGTCACGCTGATGGGCAACCCGGCTGTGGTCATCCCTTGCGGCAAGGGGCCGGACGGGCTGCCTTTTGGTTTGCAGATCGTGGGTCCGTTGCACCGAGACGCCTGGCTTGCAGATGTCGCAGTGGCGCTTGAGGCGCTGTTTGCACCGGACACCGACCTCTGCCGACCGATGATCAACCTGCCTGCCCTGATGCAGGCAGCAAGAAACCCGAACCCGAATATCCAACAGGAAAGGAAGACGACATGAAGACCTGGCATTCCCTGATGATCGGTGCGGCTTTTGCCGTACTGGCTAGCACCGCCGCCCAAGCCGATGCGCTGGCCGATATCGTAGCGGCGGGCGAGCTGAAATTCGGGCTGGAAGCGCAATACCGCCCGTTCGAATTCCGCGATGAAAACAACAATATCGTGGGCTATGACATTGATCTTGGCAACGCGTTTGCGGCCAGCCTTGGCGTCAAGGCAGTGCCTGTAGACACCAACTGGTCCACCGTGCTGGAATCGCTCTATAGCGGCCAGTTCAACATGATCCTGGGCGGCATGACCGCGACCGAAGTGCGCTATGAAAAGGTCAACTTCTCGGTGCCTTACATGGACGCAGCCTCGGGGCTGCTGGTGACCAAGGCCAGCGGCGTCACCGATTTTGCGGGCCTTGCCGGCATGGTTGCCGGTGCGGGTGCCGGAACGCCGCAGATCGACATGCTGAAGGCTTGTGCAGCCGCCAAGGGCATTGCTTTCGACGGTGATCTGCAAACCTTCGACAATGATGCGCTGGCCTATGAGGCTTTGGCGACGGGCCGCGTAGCGGGCTATGCCTCGTCCATCGTGGCGTTGCTGGAAGGCGCCAAGGCCAACCCCGATCTGGTCGCGATGCCGTGGAATTGTGACGGCACGTTTAAAGGTGCTTGGACAGCCGCCGCTTTCCGCAAGGAAGACGATACTCTGCGCGCCTCGTTTGATGCCTTCATTGCCGGAATGGCGGCCTCGGGAGAGTTGGAGGCGCTGCAGGTGAAATGGTTTGGTCAGTCCTTTGTGGCGGCCCTGCCGGCCACCGCGCCGACCTGGTAACGACGGCACGCGGTCATGGATCCGGTGTTCATGGGGCAGGTTCTGGTGCGGTTGCTGCCGCCCCTTGGCCTGACCATGATCCTGTCCGTCACAGCCCTTGCCATCGCAACGCCCCTTGGCCTGGCCCTTGGGGCGTTGCGCGCTGAACTGCCAGACCGGCACCCGGCATCTCGCGCCATCGACGCCTGGGTATTTTTTGTGCGCGGGACGCCGATTCTGATCCAGATCTTTGCCATCTACTTCCTGTTGCCAAAGCTTGGCCTGCAACCGCCCCTGTTTGTCATGGGGGTGGGCGCGCTGGTGCTGAACTCGGCAGGCTACCAGATCGAAATTGGCCGCGCGGCAGTGCAATCGGTTCCCAAAGGTCAGTGGGAGGCGGCGCTGGCACTTGGTTTTGACCGGCAGGCCAGTTTGTGGCACTTCATCCTGCCGCAGGCGGCGCGGCGCATGGTCGGCCCGGTGATGAACGAGCTGTCACAGCTGATCAAGGCGTCCTCGGTCCTGTCGGTCATCACAATTTTCGAGCTGCACAAGGCGGCCGAGGCGATCAGTTCCGCCAACCTGCGTTTTTCCGAAGTAATTTTGGTCGAGGGCTTCCTTTACTTCGTTTTCATCTTCGGCATCAGCTTGATCGCCTCGGCATTGGAGCGGCGGCTGTCGGCATCTGGTGCCTTGGCGGGTGCGGGCAGTTTTGCGAGATGATTTTCGATTGGGTTGCCTTTTTCGAGTATCTTCCGCGCCTGATCCGGGCTGCGGGGGTCACGTTGCAGGCCAGCCTGTTGTCGTTGGGCCTTGCCTGCCTGCTGGCGCCGCTGCTGGCACTGGCTCGGCTGCTTGGCCCCAAACCTCTGAGCGCCGTGGTGCAGGGAATGATCGAGGTGGTCCGTGGCCTGCCACCACTCGTTATCATCGCTTTTGCCTATTTTGCCTTGCCCAAAGTCGGGGTCGTGCTGTCGGGGTTCTGGTGTGGCGTGTTGGCCTTGGGGCTGGTTGGCGCGGTTTATGCTGCTGAAATCATCCGCTCAGCCATCGAAAGTCTGGGGCGCGGTCAGTTGGAGGCGGCCCTTGCCTTGGGGTTCGCGCGCTGGCGGGCGGTGCTGGAGATTTTGCTGCCGCAAACGCTGCGCCGCATCCTGCCACCCTTGACCAACGAATTTGCCAACCTGATCAAGGCTTCGTCCTTGTTGTCAGTGATTTCGGTCCACGAAATTTCGCAAGTGGGACAGTCGCTGATCTTTGAAACCTTTGTGGTGATCGAGATTCTTGTGCAAATGGCAATTCTGTATCTGATCATCATCGGCAGCGTGACAATCTTGTCGCGCCGTCTCGAACGGGGGCTTGGCGCATGACGCTTTTGACGGCGCGCGGTCTGGCGAAACGCTTTGGCAGCTTCACCGCGCTGGACGGGGTTGATCTGGACCTGAACCGGGGCGAAAGACTGGTGATCTGCGGCCCGTCCGGGTCAGGCAAATCCACGCTGATCCGCTGCATCAACCGGCTGGAGGAACCCGACGCCGGAACGATTGCGATTGACGGTGTGCCTGCGGGTGACCTGCAGGCGCTGCGCCGTCGGGTCGGCATGGTGTTCCAGCAGTTCAACCTGTTCCCGAACCTGACCGCGCGCGAAAACATTGCCATTGCGCCGCGCAAGCTTTTGGGATTGTCGCGCGCCGAAGCGGACGCAAGGGCGGAGGCGCTGCTGGACCGAGTGCAATTGGCAGGCCATGCTGACAAACCGCCCGCCGCGCTGTCAGGGGGCCAGCAGCAGCGCGTGGCGATTGCCCGCGCCCTGGCAATGGAGCCAGTGCTGATGCTTTTTGACGAGCCGACATCGGCGCTGGACCCCGAGATGATTCGCGAAGTGCTGGATGTCATGGTGCAACTGGGGCAAGGCGGGATGAGCATGATCGTGGTCACGCACGAGATGGGCTTTGCCCGGCGCGCCGCTGACCGGATCGGGTTCATGGATCAGGGACGGATCGTCGCCATGGCGCCGCCGCAGCAGTTCTTTGACGCGCCACCCCATCCCCGGCTGGTGCGGTTTCTTGACAACATCCTGGGGCACTGACATGCGCGGAGCCGCCGGGCGGATCGGATTTCTGTTTCCCGGTGACGGGCTGAACGATGACGAATACTGGTCCTATCTGCCGGATGACGTGGCTTGGCTGACCGCGCGCTATCCCGGCACTTTGCCCGACGAGCCGCTGAACCATGCCACCTTTACCGCCTCGGCCAACCTTGGCCCGATGGTCGCTGCGGCGCGTGTATTGGCCGAGGCGCATCCCGATGTGATTGTCACTGGCGATCATGCGGGCTCCTTCATACTTGGCGTCGGGCATGATCTGGCGCAGGGCCGCGCGATTGCACAGGCAAGCGGCGCGCGGGCGGGCAGCACGCCTTCTACGGCCATCGTCGCTGCCCTGCAATCGCTGGGTCTGAACCGAGTCGCCATCACCTCACCCTATGATGCCGAAGTGACGGCGGCGGGTCGGGATTTTCTGCAAGGCCACGGGATCGCCGTTGTTGCCGAGGCGCGCCGCAGTTTTGACGACGAGACGGGCATTGCCGGGCAAGAGGCGGATTTCTGGGCCAAGGCGGCGCAGGCTGCCAACCACCCCGATGCGCAGGCGATAGTGCTGATGGGTGGCGGTTTGCGCACGGGCGGCATGATCGCTCAGCTTGAGGCGGTCTTGGGCAAGCCGGTGATCGCGGCGACGGCTGCGCTGGTCTGGCATGCCTGCCAGCTTTTGGCGGTCAATCCTGACCGACCGCATCTGGGTCGGCTTTTCGGGGTGACCCCGGTTCGCGCAACTCTGTCGCGGCATCTGTCCTCGGGCACAAAGGCGCTTTCGGTCACATCCGACCCGCCGGTCTTTGGCTGGGGCCGGGGCACGCGGCTTTATGACACTGCGGGCCGGGGTTATCTCGACTTTGCCTGCGGGTCGGGCACTTCGATGCTTGGCCATGGCCATCCGGCCATTCTGCGCGCGCTGGCAGGTCAGGCGGCAACCGGGGTGCTGCATCTTGGGCCCCATTTCCACGCCCCGGTTCAGATTGCGCTGATGGAGCGGCTGGCGTCAGTGCTGCCCCCTGCCCTGTCGGTGTTTCACCCGGCGACCAACGGGTCCGAGGCAACCGAAGTGGCCCTGAAAGCCGCGATCCACGCCACCGGGCGGCAGCGGTTTGTGGGCTTTGCGGGTTCTTACCACGGGCGCACGCTGGGTGCCTTGGCGGTCAGCGCGGCCAAGGGGCAGAACGCCGGTCTGGCGCTGCCGCCACAGGCGACGCACCATATGCGATGGCCGGAAAACGATGGCGATCTTGCTGCTCTGGTGCCGTTGCTCGACGCAGCCCTTAGCCCCGGCGATATCGCCGCAATCATCGTCGAGCCGATGCAGGCGACCGCCGGAATGCGGGTGCCGCCAGCCGGTTTCTTGCCGCTGTTGCGCAAGGCTGCGGACCGGCATGGCGTGGTGCTGATAATGGATGAGGTTTTTACCGGTTACGGCAGGACTGGTACGCTGTTTGCCTTTCAGCACAGCGGCGTCGTGCCGGATCTGTTGATCCTGGCAAAGGCCGCAGGAGGCGGCTTGCCGGGGGCGATGGTTGCGGGCACGGCGGCGCTGCTCCAGGGCTGGCCTGCGGGCATGCAATCCTCGACCTTCCAGATGCATCCGCTGGCGGCGGCCGCGAGCCTTGCGACCCTGTCAACCTTGGTCGCTGAAGATCTGCCCGCTCGGGCGCCGTGGATCGAGACGTGTCTGCGCGCGGCATCGGCCCCGATTGGGCCGCTTGTGGGCACTGGCGCAATGCTTGGCCTGACCGTGCTGGACGCGCAGGGCAACCCCGACCAGCCACGCACGAAACAGGTTCGCGCCCGTGCGCTGGCCATGGGCCTGATCACCTGGGAATGCGGCACGGCAGGCCATGTGATCGGACTGGTACCGCCTTTGACCGTGACCGAGGCCGAGATTGCTGAAGCCGCCGTCATCCTGATCGAAGCCTTCAGGCCAGCGCGATAAGCGAGATTTCGACGAGTGCCGCATCGCCGATATCGCTGACTGCCACAAGATTGCGGGCGACCGGCGTGTCGCCGAACGTGTCGCGGAACACTGCATTTACTGCTGGTTTCACGGCAAGGTCAGTGACGTAGACCCAAGCCATCATCACCTTGTTCGGACCCGACCCTGCGGCCGCCAGCACCGAAAGGCAATGCTGCATCGACAATCGCGCCTGCGCCGCCCCATCAGGCGGGATTAGGCCCGTAGCCGGGTCACGCGGCATCTGGCCTGAGACAAACACGAGCCCACCGCCTTTTGTGCCAAGTGCCACTGGCGAAGTCGAGGCCGGAGCTTCCGGTGTTGTCACAGCTTTGCGCATGATTATCCCCAGCGTTCGTTGATTGTGGTCTGGAATTCCTGCAAGCCCCAGACGCCACCCTCGCGCCCGATTCCAGCGGTGCCAAACCCACCGGTCGGCACCTCGGCCCCTTGAATCCGGGTCGAGTTGATGCCCAGCGAGCCAAAGCGCAGCGGCACCAGATCGGTGGGTGTGACTTCGCCGTAAATATAACAGACCAGGGCCTGCTGCTCGCGCGCGGCCAATGCCAAGGCGGCAGTGCGGTCCGGCACCGGGCAAACCGAGATCAGCGGGCCAAACGCCTCGGCATGGCGTAAGGCGGTGTCATCATTCAGAACCACGGGGCCAAAAGCAAACGGTGCCGGGGCGGTGCAAGTGCCAAATGCCTGCCCGCCCGCCCCCAAGGCAGCCAGCCGGTCCAGATCACGGACGGACCGCACCGGCCC
>JBAXXO010000156.1:0-7683 GCA_037127855.1 Alphaproteobacteria bacterium | reverse complement strand
CCTTTGGGTATGGTGATGGCGACCCGCCCCACCCCCTCGCCCGTCACCATCGCCTTGGGCAGTCCCAAACCAAACTCTTCGACCGCGCGCAGCGACAAGGTCACATCGCCCTCGATGCGGGCAGGGCCGGGGGCGGGGCCGAAATCCTGCGCAAAAGTCACTTCAAAGGGCACGCGTCCGATCTGGCCCGGCCCTGCGATTGTCAGGCCGGTCTCGGTCGCCTGCACGGTCAGCACTGGCGCCGTCACGCTGCGGCCCTTGACCACCTGATCGGATGCGAATTTTTGCACCGTGCCGTCGATCTGAAAGGTCACATCCCCCGGCCCGATCTGATTGACCAGCGGCAGATTGATATGGGCCTGCACCTGCGCTTGCCCACTGCCCAGGGTCACCGGCAACCCGGCCTTCTGCATGTAGTTGAACGGCGGCTGATCCAGCAGCGACAACATCGCCGTCAGCGGACCGCTGGCCTTCAGCCGCACGTCGCCGCGCGCCGGACGGGCCCGAATGTCCGGCACCTGAAAGATCGTGCCCGACACATCCAAAGGCCCACCTTGCGGCGGTGTCACGATGCCCTTGGACAAGACGATGGTATAGGTCTGTCCGCGAATCGTGGCATAACCGTCGGCCCCCGTCGCGGGCGGCATCTTGTTCATGAACCGCAATTGCGCCCCGGCAAATTCATAGCCCAATTCGACCTGCGGTACCTGCCCCGGCATGATTCGCAACGCCGCCCGCACATTGGCAAGTTCGGCATTGCGGACATTTTCTGCCACCCAGTTGCGCGTGCCCGGCACCAAGAGTACCGGCCACAGCGCCAGCAGGCGTTGCAGCGACACCTCGTTCAGCGACACATCCAGCGCCGAACGCCAGCCCCCCGCCTCTGCCGCGATCTGCCCGCTGACGCGGACCGTCTGGCGCCCCTCAACCATCGAGACCTGACCGATGTCCAGCGAGAACGGGTCGAGCCTCAGCCTTATATCCGCCGCCCCCTCGCGAAACCCGATCGGCTGTTCGAATAGGCCCACCGGATCGACGGCAAAGTCCTGAAGTGCAATCTGGCCCAGAAAGGCGGCGGGCCTGCGCCCCGACAAGGCGCCTGTGATCGGCTGGCCCGCGCCATCCACCATATAGGCCCGCCCCGTCGCCTTGACCCGCAGCGAACGGCTTTGCACCGACAGATCGGTCAGCACAATCCGCCCGACGCCCGGATCATAGCCGATCCCCAGACTGGCCGCATCAAAGGCGATGGGCGTGGTGGTGGCATTGGGCTGCAAGGCACCAGCCCCGATGTCCAGCCGTCCCGACAGGTCCCGTATCCCCGCCCCATCCACCTTTGCCGCGATCTGCCCCGAGATCGGCGCATCCAGCACCCCCAACCAGCCCAGTAGCGCCGTCTGCGAGGCCAGATCGCGCGCCGCCACCTGATCGACCTGCGCCGTGATGCGGGCCGTCTCGGCCCCCTTGGCCAGCACCACCGTCAAAACGGCCCGCGCCGGTGCCGCCCCGCCCGCCACCAGCGACATGCCCAGTTCCGCGGCCAATTCATCCGGCCGGTTTTCGAAACTCAGACGCCCGTCGCCCACCTCCCAGGTTTTGCCCTCGCGCAGGTCGGTCAGGCTGATCGACAGGGCCTCGGCATCAATGCGCGTCAAATGGCTCAGTCCTGGCTGGGCAAAAACCCGGTCGGCAGCCGCGAACAGGCCCGCAAGCGACCCAACCTCCAGGCCACTCGGGGCCTCATTCACCTTCCCCGTCGGCGGCGCTTGCCCGGCCAGCGCCAGATCAAAATGCCCGTCCCTGTCGCGTTGCACCGCAAGGCGCGCGCCGATGATCCGTAGGCTCTTGGCCCGCAGTTCGCCCTGCATCAGGCCCTTGGGGTCCAGCGACAGAACGGTCTCGGGCAGCGACAGCAGGGTTTGCCCCGCCGGCTGCAACAGGCGCACATCCACCAGCGTCAGATGCGGCGCCCAGTCATCGCCCAGCATCACATCGATGCCCCCCACCGCCAATGCGCCCCCCGGCAGGGCCTGACCCACGGCCCGGTTCAGACGCTGCTCGATCTCGGCCACAGCCCAGACCGGCAGGGCAAACGACTTGCCCGCGGCAGCATACATCATCCCCGTCAGCCCAAAGACCGCCAGCAACAGCAGCAGACGTCCGCCCAGCCGGTCGCGTCTGACGGGCCGCCTTGGGCGGGGCGGGGCGGCGGCGCCCTGCGCCCCATCCTCCTTTACGCCGACAAGCCCAGTCATCCCCCGTGCAAGCGGGTCCGTCGCAGGCGCTGACCGTTCGTCCGTCTTTGCCCCAACCATCCCTGCCCCGACGCCGCCCCTTGTTCACCCATGGATCGTCCGTGATCGCCTTATTCCCTCGTTGCCTTTATCCTTACATAAAGGCAACTACATCCCCAGTACCACACTCAGTACCACATCCTCAAAACGCAAGGAGCCGCCAATGCCGCAGCAAGGCCACCCCGCACCCGACTTCACCCTGCCCCGCGACGGCGGCAAGACCGTGACCCTGTCCGCCCTGCGCCCCAAACCCGTGGTGATCTTCACCTATGGCGCTGACGGCACGCCCAGTTGCACAACCGAAGTGATGGACTTCAACAGCCTCGCGGCCGACTTTGCGGCCCTTGACGTGATGGTGTTGGGACTGTCCAAGGATTCCGTCGCCAAGCATGACAAGTTCATCGCCAAGATGGGCATCACCCTGCCGCTGCTGTCGGACAAGGATGGCCACATGATGGAAGACTGGGGTGCCTTCGGGGAAAAGCTGTTCTTCGGCAAGCAGGTCATTGGCGTCCTGCGCACGACCTTTCTGATCGACGCCCACGGGACGGTGGAGAGGATCTGGCCCGTAGACCGCGTCAAGGGCCACGCGGCCGAGGTGCTGGCCTATCTCAAGGCGCGCCCTTGACCCAAGCACCCCATACTGGGCAAAATGATATTGGCCAACCGCCTGCGGGCCAGACCGCGCCATGCCTCGCCCAGATGGCGGTTCAAGTTCTGACCACCGCCGATGGTCGCACCAAGACCGCCCTCGGCCGCGCCCATGCGGCGACATGGCGGGCCGCCCGCATGGCGGGAACGCCGCTGCCCCTCGGCTCGGCCAATCCGCCCGACCAACCCGCCCGACCCGACCGACCCGAACTTCTGCACCCGCGCGACGTGCCGCGCCGCCGCCCCAACACGCCCACAGGCCGAATCGCCCTGCTTCACGCCGTGGCGCATATCGAGTTGAACGCCGTTGACCTGCATTGGGACATCATCGCCCGCTTCACCACCCAGCCGATGCCTTTGGGGTTTTACGACGACTGGGTCCGCGCCGCAGATGACGAAGCCAAACATTTCAACCTGTTGGCCGATTGTCTTGAATCGTTGGGCACACATTATGGCGCAATGCCCGCCCATGCCTTCATGTGGCAGGCCGCCGCCGATACCGCGGGTGACCTGCTTGGCCGCCTCGCCGTGGTGCCCATGGTACTTGAGGCGCGCGGTCTCGATGTGACCCCCGGCATGATCGAGCTTTTCGCCAAGGCGGGCGACGCGCAGGCCCTTGCCGCCCTGAAGACCATCTATGCCGAAGAGGTGTCACATGTGGCCTATGGCTCGAAATGGTTCAACTGGCTGTGCGGCAGGGACAATCTCGACCCCAAAGAGGCGTTCCACAGCCTGGTCCGGCGCTATTTCCACGGCAACCTCAAGCCCCCCTTCAACGAAGAAAAACGCGCCGAGGCCGGGATTCCGCCCGATTTCTACTGGCCGCTGACCGAGTAGGATGCCCCGAGCTGACATCATGCAGGTCGCCCCCGCGTCGTTGACGCCGATCCTGCCCCTTCCTGCTGGCCCGAACACGCCCTTTTCTGCGCGCCCCCCATTTGCGCCTTGGGTCCATCGGCGCTGACACTAACCTTGGGCAAGTTCCGACTTGCCGATGACCCCATTCCGCCGGTATCGGCAAGTTTTCGCCGATCCCAAGCGGAAAGGCGCGACTGGTCGGGCGGGTCGGCCCAAAATTGTTGCACCACTGAAAAGCTGTGGTTACTCAGACGGTCAAACATGCGCAGCCCTTGGGACGTTCTGGTTCAGATCCTTCGGGGCTTTTTTCGATCGCCCTTTCCTTCAACAGACCGGAACAGCCCCACGTGCCCACGCGCCTTGCACATCGCATCCACCTGACGCTGGAGCGTTACTTTCCCGAACAGCGTCTGTTTCTGAAATCCGACACCACCACCCGCTTTGTCCGTCTGCGACCCATGACTCAGGCCATCGGTGCCGGCGTCGCAGTTGCAGTCCTGGCCTGGACGATCTTTGCCACCGCGATCCTGCTGATGGATGCAATCGCGTCTGGGTCGTCGCGCGATCAGTTTCAACGCCAGACCGCCCTTTACGAACAGCGCCTGAACGCCCTTTCGACCGACCGAAATCTGCGCGTTGCCGAAGCAGCAGGCGCGCAGGACCGCTTCAATCTGGCGCTGGCGCAGGTCTCGTCGATGCAGGAACGGCTGTTGGCCAGCGAAGATAGCCGGCGCGAATTGGAAACCGGGATCGACGTGATCCAGAACACTTTGCGCCGCACCCTGCAGGAACGCGATCAGGCACGCAGCGAATCAAGCCGCATGACGCTGGCGCTGGCGCAACAAACGGGCGTGACCAATTCCGATCTGGGCCGCGTGCGCGACACCGAACAGACCCTTGACCTTGTGTCGCGCGCCCTGTCAGACACCGCGCGTGACCGCGATGGCAAACAGGTCGAGGTCGCCCGCGCCGAAGCCGCCACCGAGCAGGTCCAAAAAAGCAAGGCCGAGCTTGAAGCCCGCAACGCCGTGATCTTTGCCAGATTGGAAGAGGCGCTGACGATTTCCGTCGCACCCTTGGACAAGATGTTCCGTGACGCCGGGCTGAAACCCGATCAACTGCTGGCCGCCGTGCGCTCGGGCTATTCTGGGCAGGGCGGGCCCTTGTCGCCGATCTCGCTGTCGACCATGGGCCTGTCCGGAAGCCCCGACGAAACCCGTGCCAATGCGATTATGGCCGGTCTGGACAACCTGAACCTGTACCGGATGGCGGCGTTTCGCGTGCCCTTGGGCATGCCGGTGCACACGGCCACGCGCTTTACCTCGGGTTTTGGCTATCGCAGCGACCCGTTCAACGGATCAGGCCGCATGCATGAGGGGCAGGATCTTGCGGGGGATTATGGCAGCCCGATCTATGCCACTGCCGATGGCACCGTCACCTATGCTGGCTGGGAAAACGGCTATGGCCGCCTGATCAGGATCACCCATGCCTTCGGTATCGAAACGCGCTATGGCCACTTGTCGCAGATCAGGGTTGATGTCGGTCAAAAAGTATCGCGTGGCGAGCGGATCGGTGATATGGGCAATTCGGGCCGGTCCACCGGCACACATCTTCACTACGAGGTCCGGCTCAGCGGATCTGCCGTCAATCCGATGACCTTCATAAGGGCAGCGAACAATGTTTTCTAAAAGCCGTATCAACGAACCGGGTCCCAAGACGGGCGAAGGTGACAAACCAAAAGCGCCGGAGGCTGCCGTGATCAAACCCTCGATGGAATTCACCCCCACTGCCAAAGGCAAGGCCGGGGTCTCGATTCTGTCCTCTGATCTGACGGTTGTGGGCAATCTGCGCACCGCAGGCGACATTCAGGTCGAAGGCACGGTGGAGGGCGACATCCGCGCCCATCTGCTGACCGTCGGCGAAAGCGCCACGGTCCGGGGCGAAATCGTCGCCGATGACATCGTGGTCAATGGCCGCGTGATCGGCAAGGTGCGCGGTCTGAAAGTGCGGCTGACATCGTCGGCGCGGGTCGAGGGCGATATTATTCACAAGACCATCGCCATCGAATCAGGTGCCCATTTCGAAGGCTCGGTGCAGCGCCAAGAAGATCCTCTGGCAACGGGTCGCACCGCCCTGCCGCCGCCCGTGGCATCCGCCGACGGCATCTGACGGCACATCCACGCGCCTCAAAGCGCCGCTGACCGTGGCGGCGCGGCTGACCCGTCGGGTCTGCACCTTGGCACATCTCAGAGTGGTGACCTTCGCGCCGTGCGGGGCCAGTGTTTCTTTTCATTCTCGCGCCACCAAGGCGCAGCCAGATTGCGGACATCACCTTGACCCTGCCCGATCCGGCACCGATCTGCCGCCCCGAACACCGCCGACGGATCGTGGCCGCTGCCGTCCTGGCCTCGTCCATGGGGTTCATCGACAGTTCCGTCACGGCCATCGCCCTGCCGGCCATCCGCGCCTCGCTGGGCGGGACGCTGGAACAAGCGCAATGGGTCTCGGGCGCTTATCTGCTGACCCTCTCGGCGCTTATTCTGGTCGGCGGCGCCACCTCGGACCGGTTCGGCATCGTCCGGGTCTTTGCAGCAGGGATCGTGACCTTTGTCGTCAGTTCCATGTTCTGCATGCTGGCGCAAAGCATGGATCAGATGAACATCGCTCGCGCCGTGCAGGGCATTGGCGCGGCCTTCATGGTGCCCGGATCAATGACCCTGATCGCCCGCGCCCATCCGCGAAAGGAACGCGGCGCCGCCCTCGGCCTGTGGGCGGCGGCGGCCACCGCGACAACCGCCGCGGGCCCCCTTCTGGGCGGCCTATTGCTGACCTTTGGCGGGCCCGAGATCTGGCGCGCCGTCTTTGCCCTGAACCTGCCGCTGGGCATCGGGGCGCTGTGGTTGCTGTGGCGCTACACGATGTTTGATGCCGGCCTGCCTGGCACGCGCATCGACTGGCCCGGTGCGGCGCTGGCCACCCTTGCACTGGGCCTCATGGCCCGGGCGCTGACGACCGAGGGGCACACCCTGCCCTTGCTGGCCGGTGCCGTGCTGGCATCGCTGCTGTTTGTATGGCGTGAACGTGCGACCCCTGACCCGATGATCCGGCTGGGGATGTTTCGCAACCGTGGCTTTGCGCTGGCCAATCTGGCCACGCTGTTCTTGTATATCGGCGTGACGGGGGTGATGTTCTATCTGCCGATGACGGCGCTGTCGGTCTGGAATGTCAGCGCATTTCTGGTCACCGCAGCCTTTGTGCCGGTCTCGCTGCTGATCACACTGGTCTCGGCGCGGGCCGGCAGGTGGGCGGACCGGTTCGGGCCGGGGCCACTGATGGCGCTGGGATCTGCCTTGGTCAGTGCGGGCTATGCCGGCATGGCCTGGGCGGCACCGGGCGGGCATTTCCTGACGCAGATCGTGCCCTTCATGTGTGTGGTGGGCCTTGGCATGGCGTTGGTCGTGGCGCCGCTGACCGCAGCAGTCATGGAATATGCCATCGAAGCCGAACAGGGTGTGGCTTCCGGTATTAACAATGCCCTGGCGCGGGTCTCGGGACTGATCGCGGTCGCGCTGATGGGCCGGGTGGCGCGGTGGTCATACGGGCCCGTGACCGAGGGTATGCCGGGCTTTGGCCTACCCGGGGCTGGGTCCGCCCATGTCTCGGCCGTGGGGGCGGCCTTTGGCGATATCGCGGCCGTCTCCGCCGTTCTGGCGCTGGCGGCAGCAGTCACGGCAGCCATGATGGGGCGGCGCCAAGGGGCCGCTGTGACAAGATGAGTATTTGGACCAGTATGAACGGGGGCGGGGGACTAGGCGCCGGACTTTTGTAACGGGGCTGTCCCAGTCAAGGGGTTTTGCTCATGCGCCTTGTGTCGCCCAAA
>JBAXXO010000155.1:0-7711 GCA_037127855.1 Alphaproteobacteria bacterium | reverse complement strand
ATGCAGGCCACAGTTGAACGCCTGTTCACCTATGCCGCTTGGGCGGACAAATACGATGGCGCCGTGAAATCGGTACCGATCCGTGGCATTGCCATCGCCATGAATGAACCCGTCGGCGTCATCGGCATCCTGTGCCCCGACGAGGCCCCTCTGCTCGGCCTCATCTCTGCCGTGGCCCCCGCCATCGCCATGGGCAACACCTGTGTCGTGGTGCCATCGCAAACCGCACCCCTGTCGGCCACCGACCTTTATCAGGTTCTGGAAACCTCGGACCTGCCCGCAGGCGTCGTCAATCTTGTCACCGGGTCGCATGCCGACCTTGCCAAGCCGCTGGCCAGCCATATGGATGTCGATGCGGTCTGGTCGTTCTCGTCAACACCCCTGTCGGCGCTGATCGAGAAAGAGGCCGCCGGCAACCTGAAACGTACCTGGGTCAACCACGGTCGTTCGCGCGACTGGTACGGCTCTGACAGCCAAGGCCGCGCCTTCCTGCGCGCGGCAACCGAGGTCAAGACAGTCTGGGTGCCCTACGGCGAATGAGTTTTCGCCGGCATTGGCTTTTGCTTGACCACTGGCCGCGCCCAAGTGATGCTGCATCCACTCACAAAGGGGGATTGCAATGCTTGGGTCTGTTCAGGCTGCCAAAAGGGCAGCAAGTGTGTGCATTGGCTTTTTGGTCGGGGCAGGGCCGGTGCTGGCCGATGTCACCCCGGATGATGTTTGGCTCAACTGGCAGAATCTTGCCAAGTCGCAGGGGCAAACGATCAGCGCCACCAGTGCCGAAACGGACGGCGACACGCTGACGCTGTCTGGTGTTACCCTGTCGATCAACAATGAATTCGGCACCGGCAGTGCCGCCTTGCCCGACATCGATTTGCAAGACAACGGCGACGGCACGGTTGCCATCCTGCTGCCCGACAGCTTTACCGTCCGCTTGACGCCGCCCAAGTCAAGCGCCACCCAAACACCCGCGCCGGTCGATCTGAACATCACCGCCGCCGCCGCCGACATCATCGCCAGCGGCGTGCCCGACTCGATCAACTACCAACAAAACCTGCCCAAGTTCGAACTGTCCGCCAAGACCCAGACCGGCACCGACACCACCGACCTGACACTGAAATTGACCGATGTCGCCGCCAAATACCTGTCCGAGGCTGGCGAATCCGGCCAGAATCTGTCTGCCGCCTTTGCCTCGTCCATACTGGACGTGACATTGCTTGATGCCGTGGCTGCGGGCGAGACCCAGATCAAACTTTCGCTGAACAATCTCGATGGCAAGATGGAGCTGACCGGTCTGCCCGCCGAGGCCAAGGCCGACCCCAATGCCGATCTGGAGGCGGCCCTTGCCGCCGGGATGACATTTGACGCATCGCTGGCCTATGGCATAGGCGCGCTGGATGTCTCGGGCATGCAGGACGGCAAGCCGATGAAGATGGCCGGCACGCTCGGTGGTGGCAGCACGACGGTCGCCCTTGACGCGGGCAAATTCCATTCCGAGGCGATCAACAAGGCCCTGTCGCTGAACGTGTCGGGCACCGATCAGGCCGCGGGTGGCGATTTCACCTTTAACGGCGCGATGGCCGACTTTGCCACGTCGCTCGACATCAAGGGTCAGGGCTGGAGCAAGTCGGACGACATCAATGTGGCGCTGAAAGCTGGTCTGATTATGGCCGGAACCGGCGCTTTGGGCAGCACCAATGTCGATTACGCGGGCGGTCCGGCGGATGGGCCGGTCAAGCTCAAGGGCGCTTTGGCAGGGATGCAGACCAGCTTTGCCCTGTCGGCCGGGCAGGTCACGACCGATCTGGACGCCAAGGCAATAACGATGACTCTGGCCTCGCCTGACATTCCCTTGCCAGAAC
The DNA here is from genome assembly GCA_037127855.1 of Alphaproteobacteria bacterium. GTDB lineage: Bacteria > Pseudomonadota > Alphaproteobacteria > Rhodobacterales > Rhodobacteraceae > Stagnihabitans. The sequence continues at coordinate 5,849 of JBAXXO010000155.1, read as the reverse complement.
TGACGCTGGATCTTGGTCAACTTGCCTTTGCCGTGGTCTTGCCAGTCGCAAAATCCGACACGCCCGCGCCGTTCAGCTTTCTGACACGAATCGTCGATCTGAAACTGCCGCAGGGCCTGTGGACCATGTTCGATCCCACAGGCAGCTTGCCAACAGATCCCGCCAGCCTGATCATCGACACCAAGGGCACCGTGACCCTGACCCAAGACCTGATGGACGACGCGGTTGCGCTGGAAAACGGCATGGAAGACTCGCCCGGCCTGTTGAATTCGCTCGATATCCCGCAGATCCTGCTGCGCGCCGCCGGGGCCGAGGTAACAGCAAAAGGCGGCTTTACCTTCGACAATAGCGACACGCAGTCCTTGCAGGGCATGCCGATGCCCACAGGCAAGATCGACATCAGGGCGACTGGGGTCAACACGCTGGTCGACAAACTGGTGTCGATGGGCCTGTTGGCGCAGGATCAGGTGATGCAGGGTCGCATGATGCTATCGATGTTCGCCAACACCTCGACGACGGCTGATGAAATCACATCGACCCTTGAATTCAAAGACAAGGGATTTTTCGCCAACGGCCAGCAACTGCAATAATCCAAGGCGCTGGCAGGCAGAAATGCCGGTCCGCGCCGCCCCTTGCCTGCGCCCCACCAATCGCCCATATCTTGTTCAAAGGGGTGCATGATGCAATATGAACTGTCTGTCCTGACCGAGGCTCTTCTCTCCTGCGCGCGCAAGGCCGGGGCGTCATCTGCCGACGTCCTTGCCGTCGCGGGCAATTCCCAAAGCATCGACATCCGACAGGGCAAGCTGGAACAGGCCGAACGTTCCGAAGGGGTCGAGATTGGCCTGCGGGTGATGCTCGACGGGCGTCAGGCCTGTGTCTCGGCCTCGGATATCTCGCCCGCCACGATGGCCCGCCTTGCCGAACGCGCCGTCGCCATGGCCCGCGAGGCCCCCGCGGACCCAACCGTCGGCCTGGCCAGCCCCGACCAGATTGCTCGCCACTGGGATATTGCGGCACTCGACCTTGCCGATGCCGGTGACGAGCCGACCCCCCAAATGCTGGAATCCGCTGCCCGAGACGTCGAGGCCGCAGCCCTGTCCGCCGATGGGATCACGCAGGTCGAGGCGTCAGCCGCCTGGTCGGGCCGCGCAATGCATCTGGCCACCAGCAACGGCTTTTCTGGCGGCTATACCCGCACATCGCATTCGTTGTCCGCCGTTGCTTTTACCGGCAGCGGCACCCATATGGAACGTGACTGGGCGGCCGAGGGGCGCATTCATGCCGCTGACATGCCCGCCGCCGCCGAAATCGGCAGCCTTGCCGCCAAACGCACATTGGAACGCGCAGGCGGCGTCAAGTCACCTACCGGGTCTTTTCCAGTTCTCTATGACGAGCGTGTCGCCTCGTCGCTGATTGGGCATATGCTGTCGGCGATCAACGGGGCGGCGATCGCGCGCGGCGCGTCGTGGCTGCTGGATGCCTTGGGCACACAGGTGCTGCCCGCCGGCCTGTCGGTGACCGAGGACCCGCACCGCGCCCGCATCTCGGGCTCGCGCCCATTCGATGGCGAGGGGTTGCCCACAGCAAAGCGCATGATCGTTCAGGATGGGATTCTGCTGGGCTGGACGCTGGACCTTGGCACGGCGCGCAAACTGGGCATGATCAGCACGGCCAATGCCACGCGCGGCACATCTTCACCGCCCTCGCCGTCCACATCCAACATCGACCTCAGCCCCGGCACCGCCAGCCGCGCCGACCTGATCAGCGCGATGGGCACCGGCCTGCTGGTCACTTCGATGATCGGATCGACGATCAACCCCACCACCGGTGATTATTCGCGCGGGGCCTCGGGCTTCTGGGTCGAAAATGGCCAGATAACCTATCCGATCAACGAATGCACCATCGCCGGCAATCTGCGTGACATGCTGCTGCACATCACCGCCGCCAATGACGCCAAACCGTATCACTCGACTCGCGTCCCCAGTCTGCTGGTCGAAGGATTGACCCTTGCCGGAGCGTGACGCCGCCCGCCATGATCTGGCGCTGCTGACCGACGCCGCCCGCGCCGCCGGTGACATCGCGCTGCGCTATTTCCGCAATGCCCCCAAGGTCTGGGAAAAGCATGGTGAGGGCCCGGTGACCGAGGCCGACATTTCCGTGAACGAGATGCTGATGTCGCGTCTGCGCGCCGCCCGCCCGACCTATGGCTGGCTGTCCGAAGAAAGCCCTGATACTGAAGAGCGTCTTGATTGCGAACATCTGTTCCTGATCGATCCGATAGACGGCACCTCGGCGTTTATCGCGGGTGACAGCAGCTTTTCCCATTCTTTCGCCGTAGCACAAGACGGGGTGGTGACAGCGGCGGTGGTCTATCTGCCGGCCAAGGACCGGCTTTATGCCGCCAGCCTTGGCGGTCAGGTCACCTGCAACGGCGGCCCGATTCGCAGCAGCACCCAGAGTCAGGTCAGGGGCGCTACCTTGTTGAGCCCAAAGGCACATCTGGACCCTGACCATTGGCACGGTGCAGTGCCGCAGGTCACCCGACACTTTCGTGCTTCGGTCGCATACCGGCTGTGTCTGGTGGCCGAAGGGGCGTTCGACGGCATGCTGTCACTGCGTCAGGCTTGGGAATGGGATATCGCCGCCGGTGCCTTGATCGCCAGCATGGCCGGGGCCACCGTCACCAACCGACTGGGCGAGCCGCTGCGGTTCAATGCCGAAACTCCGCGCAGCAACGGCATTCTGGTCGCAGCGCCCATCCTGCATGACGCATTGCTGGCGCAGCTGAAACCAATATGACGGCCCGTTCATAATGACAGGGCCGCGCGCAGGCGGTCGTTTCAGTCACTTCTTCTTTGGCGGCACGAACCGCTTGGATGTATCCTTGGCATCTGCCTTGGGGGCTGCCGGTTTGGGCTTGGCAAAGATCTTGCCCTCGGCTCCGTGCGATTTGAACCCTGCCGCACGACCCGGCCTGTCCGTTCCGCCGCCATGCGATTTGAATCCAGCCGATTTCGGTTTGAATCCCTCGGATTTGGCGCCATCGGCCTTGGACCAACGCGGCTTGGGTGCTGCTTCGGCTGCGACCTCGCGCTTGACATAGGGCTTGGCGGCGGCGTCTGCCGCGTCGCGCCGGCTGTAGGGTTTGCGGTCGCCATCCGCCTTGGTGGCATAGGGCTTGGCATCGTCGCGTTTGGCGCGCGGCTTGGCGGGGGCCGCGTCGTCGCGGCGCGGCGCGTAGCTGGGTTTTTCGGACAGGACGCGGGGCGCATAAGCCTCGTCACGCAGCGCACGCGGCTTGCGCTCGGTGACCTCAGCCGCAGCCTCTTCGACCACACGGGCGGGTTTGGGTGTATAGGCCGGCTTTGGCCGCGGCGTTACGTCCCGTGGCACCACATCGCGCGCAGCTTCGTCCCGCGCGGCACGGGGGGCAGGGGCCATGCGCTCGGGCCGCCTCGCGGGGCGCAGCGGGCGTTCAGGGCGGTCCATATCGGGTTCGCCGTCCAGCCGCGTCATGGTGACGCCGCTTTCCAACTCGACCCCCGCGCCGAACCCACCGGCATCTTTGGTCAGGATCTGCACAAAGGTCCGATCCTCTTGCACCCGGATTGCACCGATCCCGTCCTTGGTGATGTTGCCCGCTTCGCAAATCTTGGGCAACAGCCAGCGCGCCTCGGCACGCCCTGCCCGGCCCACCGACAGCTGGAACCAGACCGACGGCCCGAACTCGCCGCGCTCACGCGGGGCCGTGGGCGAGATGGGCGGCAGATTGTCCGACAGCACCTCGGGCGCAGACCGCCCCTCGCGCCACAGCCGGATAAAGGCCCCCGCCAGTTGCAGCGCGCCATAGCTCTCCACCAGCTTGCCAGCAAATTCGGCCTCGTCCGTCACATCAGCCGACAGCAGCGGATGATCCAGCAGCCGCATGTCATCACGCTGTTGCACCTCATCAGCGCTGGGGGGCTTGGCCCACTCGGCCACCACCTTGGCACCTTGCAATAACCGCTGTGCCTTTTTGAACTCGGCCGGCACCACGATCAACGCCGAAACGCCTTTGTTCCCCGCCCGCCCGGTCCGCCCCGACCGGTGCAGTAACGTCTCGCTGTTGGATGGCAGATCGGCGTGAACCACCAGATCCAATCCCGGCAAGTCGATCCCGCGCGCCGCCACATCTGTGGCGATGCACACTCTCGCGCGACCGTCGCGCAATGCCTGCAAGGCATGGGTCCGCTCGGCTTGCGACAATTCACCCGACAGGGCGACTGCCTGAAACCCGCGATTGCTCATGCGTGCAAACAGATGGCTGACATTGGCCCGCGTCTTGCAAAACACGATCGCGGCCTTGGAGTCGTAGAACCGCAGCAGGTTGAAAATAGCATGCTCGCGGTCGCGCACCGCCACCGACAGCGCGCGATACTCGATATCCACATGCTGCCGCGCCTCACCCTGGGTCTGCACCCGCAACGCATCACGCTGGAAATCCTGCGCCAACGCGGCGATTTCCTTGGGCACCGTGGCGGAAAACATCAAAGTACGGCGTTCGGCAGGTGCCGTGCCCAAAATGTATTCCAGGTCTTCGCGGAACCCCAGATCCAGCATCTCGTCCGCCTCATCCAGCACCACGGCGCGGATGCCGGTCATGTCCAGACTGGACCGCTCGATATGGTCGCGCAATCGGCCCGGCGTGCCGACGACGATATGCGCCCCACGGTCCAGCGCCCGCTTTTCGGTCCGGTAATCCATGCCGCCAACGCAGGTGGCAATCTTGGCATTGGCACCTTGATACAGCCATTCCAGCTCACGCGCGACTTGCAAGGCCAATTCGCGCGTGGGCGCAATCACCAGCGCCAACGGCGAATCGGCATATAGCAACTGATCCGCGCCGCGCAGCAGTTCATCGGCAATCGCGATGCCAAAGGCCACCGTCTTGCCCGAGCCTGTCTGCGCCGACACCAGCAGGTCGCGCCCAGTGACATTCTCGCCCAACATGGCGCTTTGAACGGGGGTCAGGGACTCGTATCCCTTGGATACAAGCGCCGCAGCCAAAGGGGCCGCGATTTGAATATCGGTCATGTCGTTACCTGATAAGGGGGCAGCAGACGCCCCATGAAGCACCATTGGGCGGCACCTCATTCCCTATAGCAGCCAGGCCTCCTCGCCATGGCCGCCCCGGAACCCTTGGGCCGACCCAAGCGCCTTAGAGCAGTTTGTCACCGCTGTATAGCCCCCTCGGCTGCGCATTGGCCCAAAGCCTGAGACGCGAGCGTCAGGTCATGTTGATAGGTGGCGCAAATCTCGACCAGTGCTGACATCATCGGCGCAAAGGCCGCATGCCCCTGGCCCAGATTGGCCAGGTTCCAATAGTCCTGTGTCAGGTCAAACAACTGGGTGCTGCCATCACCATAGCGCGTCAGCCGATAGTTGCCCCTGCGGATCGAGACATTGTCATGCCGAAAGGTCGGCACCACCCGGTCCGGGTCGGACAGCCCGCTGACGTATGGCCGCAGCGACCGGCCCTGGCAATGGTCCAACGGCGGCAAACCGGCATAATCCAGAACTGTGGGTCCGACATCTAGCAGGGCCACTGGATCAGTGATGATACGCGGACCGGGCTGATCTGGGTCATGGATGATCAGTGGCACCCCCGCCGACTGTTCCCACAGCGTGGTTTTGTAAAACCGGTTGCGCACGCCCAGCAGAAATCCATGATCAGACAAGATCACCACCACGGTCGTCTTGGCGAATTTCGAGTTTTGAAGCGCGTCCCATACCCGGCCCAGATGATAATCGCCATGGCTCAGGCCAGCAAAGTAATTGCGGACATTATAGCGCCAGAACGACAGATC
>JBAXXO010000154.1:0-7803 GCA_037127855.1 Alphaproteobacteria bacterium | reverse complement strand
GACCCAGCCCCCCAGGCCTGCCCGCCCCAGTGATCAGCGCAACCTGACCCTTCAATGTCATGCGCCGACCTCCCGCGTGGTCAGGAAAACCGGATTGTCGGCAAATTTCTGGAACTGGGCCGAAATGGTCTGCATCGCCGAACTGCCGATGTCGCGGCCCAACTGGTCCATGTCGGCCACGTCCAGCACCTCGACATATTGGAAGGGCACCGCACCCTCGCCCATCAACAGCCCGGTCAGGGCATGAACGCGAAAGCCCGCGACCGAAGGCAGCGCGCGCACCGTGGGCGCATCAGCGGAGGCCGCCCAGGCCTCATATACGGCCGGATCAACGCCCGGCCGCAGATTAAAAAGCACGATGATCCGCATCCTTGCCCCATTTCCACACGGTGCCTGCACCTTGACCCCATCCGAGTTGTCCGGACAAATTCCGGCTTGCCGGCTGCCCTGTCAATCCCTTTCATGCCCCCTTTCATCGCCAGACGCGTGAAAATTGGCTTGACAGGCTGGGTTCTTGATGCGTGATTTGTCCGGACAAATCCAGTGCGTCATCCTTTGGCAATCTTGCTCAAAAACTACCATCCAGGAGGTGAGAAATGAGAACGGCTTCGTCTAGGCTTCTAAGCTCTGCCGCAGCGCTGTGCCTTTTGGCAGGCGCAGCGTCCCCCCTATCCGCCAAGGAAATCCTGATCCTGTCCGAGGATGTTCCGGCGGGTCTGGACTATGACGGCCCCTCTGCGGCGATCCCCGCCAGCCAGCAAGGCATGGTGACGCTGCTGGAGCCGCTGGTCGGCTACGCGGCTGCCAGCACCAACGATACCGGGGTGACGGTCCCCGATTTCAACAACTTCGAGGGGCGCCTGGCCGAAAGCTGGACGTTCGACCCAGCGACCCTGACCTGGACGTTCAAGCTGCGGCAGGGCGTCAAGGGCTGCAATGGCGCCACCTTCAACGCAGATGACGTCATCTATACCTTCCAGCGCGCCAAGTCGGTTTCGGGTGCGGCGCCGATCGGTTGGTTCCTGTCCAACGTCGGCTCGATCAAGGGCTTCGGCCCCGAAGTGTTCGGCGGGGACGCCGCCGCCAAGGACATCGGCGACGCCGTGACCAAGATCGACGACTATACCGTGCAGATCAAGCAGGGCGAGCCCAATGCCTTGTTCCTGCCCGTTCTGACGATCTTCGGTCTGCTGATCTTTGACAAAGAGACGATGGAGGCCAACAAGACCGAAGCTGATCCGTGGTCGCATGACTATGTCAACAACACAAATGCGCCGGGCTTCGGAGCCTATTGCCTGAATTCCTGGACGAAGAATGAGGAAATCAGCTACGTCGCGAACCCGGACTATTTTGGCGGTACGCCTGATATCGGCAAGGTCACGGTCAAGCGCGTGCCGCAATCGTCCAACCGCGCCGTTGTGCTGCAAACCGGTCAGGCGCAGGTTGCAACAGGTCTGACCCCGCGCGAGTTTGATAGCCTGCGCTCGGGGGCCGGTCTGAAAGTGGGCGCGGTTGCGGGCAACGAAAACACCTTCCTGCACATGAACTTCAAAACGAAACCCTTCGACAACCCGCTGGTGCGCGAAGCGATCTCGCACGCGATCCCCTTCGATCAGATCATCGCCAACGGCTATTTCGGTCAGGCCAAGCAATGGCAGGGCATGGTGCCGTCCAGCTATCCGGGGTTCAAGGCCTCTGCCGCCTATACCTATGATCCGGCCAAGGCCAAGGAATTGCTTGCAAAAGCCGGCTATCCGGACGGCAAAGGCTTGGAGGCTTTTGCGGATGCCTTCCGTCTGTCCTATGTCTCCGAAAAGGAATCGACGCTGGGGCCGATCGTGAACATCATCAACACGGCGCTGCTTGACGTGGGTATTCCGTCGACGCTGGACCCGATCCCGCAAACCCAGTACGGCGACCGTCAACTGGTAAAGCGCGATCTTCCCTTTGCGATCAACGATCAGGAAAAGCCGATTGGGGTGGATGCGGGCTATGCCATTCAGTTGTTCTTCGTGACCGGCGACAAGGGCGGGTTGAACAACATGGTCAACTATTCAAACCCGACCGAAGTTGACGATGCCTGGGCCAAGGCACGTGTCGAGCCTGACACCGCCAAACGCGACGCTGCAACCGCCGCCATCCAGGACGTTCTGGCCCGCGATGTCGTCTGGCTGCCGATCGTCGAATACAAGACGCAATGGGCGCATTCCGATAAGTTGAGCGGCCTGCGCTGGTATCCCGACAACTCGCTGCGCTACTACGACCTGAAGATGGCCGAGTGACCTGAAAACCGTCGCGATCCGGCAGCGCGAACTGCCGGGTCGCGGACGTCCCTACCATAAGGCCCGGTGCCGATGCTTCTGAAATATGTTCTCAGACGTATGTCAATCGGGCTGGTGCAACTGCTGGGGCTAAGCATCACGGTCTTTTTCCTGATCCGGCTTCTGCCCGCCGATCCTGTGTCGCGACTGGTGGGCATGAATGCCAGCAAAGAGGCCTATGCTCAGGCGCAGGCACAACTGGGGCTGGACCGACCGGTTCTGACGCAACTGTTGATCTACCTAGGGTTTCAGCCAGATGTGGCGCCCGGTCTGCTGCAAGGCTCGCTTGGGGTCAGTTGGGTGACGGGCAGCCAGGTGACGGCCGAGATTGCGGCCTATTTGCCCGTCACACTGGAACTGGTGACACTGTCCTTCCTGTTTGCTTTTGCGGTGGCGGTGCCAGTCGGCATGTTGTCCGCCCTTCGTCCCGGCGGGCGGGCCGACAAGGGTGTGTTCCTTTATTCCCTGTTTGCCGGATCGCAGCCCGAATTCTGGTGGGGGCTGCTGTTCGTCTATGTCTTCTTTTTCAAGTTGGGCTGGGCCCCGGCCCCCCTTGGCCGCCTTTCGCCCATGACGACACCGCCCCCGGCCACGACCGGTTTCATCCTGATCGACACACTTCTGGCCGGCCAACCCGCCAAGTTCGTCGAGGCGGCGCACCACCTGCTGTTGCCGGTGCTAAACCTGGCTTTCGTTCTGTCGGGTCCGATCATCAAGATGGTTCGACAGAACATGCTGCGCGCCCTGCAGTCCGATTTCGTGCTTTACGCCAACTCGATTGGCCTGCCACGCAAAGTTGTTGCGCGTTATGCCCTGCGCGCCGCCATGGCGCCTTCGATGACGCTGATCGGCATCCTGTACGGCTTCATGCTGTCGGGCGCGGTGCTGGTCGAGACGGTGTTCTCCCTCGGCGGCATCGGGCAATATGCGGTACGCTCGGTGCTGGCCTTCGATTATCCAGCCATTCAGGGCGTCGTTCTGGTCATCACCGCCATTTCGCTGGTGGTCTACCTTCTTTTGGACCTTATCCACGCAGCCATTGACCCGAGGATCGCCTATTGAGCGCCCTGCCCGATATTGAAGCCCTGCCCGCACTGCCGCCCAAACCGGCCGACTGGCTGTTCCGGATCGGGCTTGCCATCGTCATCACGGTGACCATTCTGGCGGTGATCGGCCCCTATATCGGCCCTTATGATCCGACCCTGACAACCGTGCGGGTGGCGCAACCGCCGCCCTCGCTGCTGGAACTTCCCGGCCTGTTGAAAGGTTGGGTTGCCGGCACGCTGGAGTATCCGCCGCATTTGATGGGCACCGATGTCAGCGGCTATGACATCTTTTCGCGGGTCATCGCAGCGCCGCGCACCGATTTGATGATCGCATTGACGGCGAATTTCCTGTCTTTGGTGGTTGGCGTGTTTCTGGGTCTGATCGCCGGGTACTTTCGCAACTTCGCAACCGAGCTTTTGATGCGGGTGTCGGATGTGATGCAGTCCTTCCCGGTCTTCATCTCGGCCATGGTGCTGGTGACGCTGGCCGGACGCTCGACCAGCAACATCATCATCGCCCTGGCCTTCGTTTACATCCCGATCTACATCCGCCTGACCCGGGCCGAGGTCCTGAGCCAAAAGTCGCGCGGCTTTGTCGAGGCGGCGCGTGCCATGGGCAACAGCGAAATCGCCATTGCTCTGCGCCATGTGCTGCCCAATTCCCTGACCCCCGCGCTGATCCAATCCTCGGTCACCATCGGCTTTGCAATCCTTCTGACGGCGGGCCTGTCCTTTGTGGGCGCCGGCGTCAGGCCACCGACGCCGGAATGGGGGCTGATGATCTCCACCGGGGCCAATACGATCATCCTTGGTGAATGGTGGCCCTCGGTCTTTCCCGGCATTGCGATCTCGTTGACGGTCTTTGGCTTCGCCGTTCTGGGCAATGCATTGGAACGGCGGTACGAAGATGGCTGAGCCGATCCTGAAAGTGCGCGATCTGGCGGTGGGTTACCCGACCCCGGCGGGCCTGTTGCAGCCGGTCAAGGCGGTCAGCTTCGACATTGCCGCGCGCGAGGTCGTGGGTCTGGTGGGTGACGCCGGCAGCGGCAAATCCACTACGGCGCTGGCGCTGCTGGGTCTGGCGCGCGCCCCCGGCAAGATCATGGGCGGCACGGTCCAGTTTGAGGGGCGTGATCTGCTGACCCTGTCTGATGACGAAATTCGCGCCATCCGGGGCCGCGACATCGGCATCATCGTGCAGAACCCCCGGGCCGCCCTGAACCCGATGCTCAAGATCGGCCGCCAGATCGGCAACGCCTATGAGGCGCATAACCAAGGCTCGACGGCGGAGGTGCGCGCCCAGGCGATCGAGATGCTGCGCATGGTCGGCATTAACGACCCCGAACGTCGGGTTGAATCCTTTGCCCATGAACTGTCCGGCGGTATGGCGCAGCGCGCGCTGATCGCCATGGCGCTGTCGTCGCGGCCAAAACTGCTCATCGCTGATGAACCAACCAGCGGTCTCGATGTGACGATCCAGGCGCAGTTTCTGGATCAGATGTGGCAGACCGTGCAGTCAACCGGTTCAGCCATCCTGCTGGTCACACAGGAGCTAGGCGTGATCGCCAATTACTGCGACAGGGTTCTGGTCATGCATGAGGGCCGCATCGTCGAGGATGCCCCGGTGCGCCAGTTCTTTGCCGCACCCCAGCATCCCTATAGTCAGGATGTGCTGCGGCTTTACCGCGAAAAGGGCAGCGACTATCCCCCGCAGGTGGCAGCGGGTGCGCCCGTTCTGATGCAGGCGCAGGGTTTGACCAAGAACTTTCCGATCCGCCATTCACCCAAAGTGGTGCATGCCGTGGATCAGGTCGCCCTGACCATCCGGCGCGGCGAGGCGGTGGGACTGGTGGGCGAAAGCGGCTCGGGCAAGACAACGGTCGGGCGCTGTCTGGTGCGGCTGGTGGACCCGACCGACGGGGCGATCCTGTTTGACGGGGCCGATCTGTCGCGCCTGTCAAGCTCGGCCATGCGGGCCTACCGGTCGCGGGTGCAGATCGTGTTTCAGGACCCGTTTGACAGCGTGAACCCACGCTGGACCATCGCACAGATTCTGGACGAACCCTTGCGGCTGCATTCCCCGGACGATCCCGCCGCCCGGCGCAAGCGGGCGGCTGAGGTGCTGGCCTTGGTCAACCTGCCAGACGCCCTGCTGGACCGCCGCCCCAAGGGGCTTGGGGCCGGGGCGCTGCAACGCATCAACATCGCCCGCGCACTGATCCTGCGCCCCGACTTCATGGTGCTGGACGAGCCGACCTCGGTGCTGGCCCCCCGCGCGCGCAATGCGCTGATCGCGCTGCTGGCCCGGTTGCAGGCGGAACTTGGGATTTCCTTCCTGTTCATCAGCCATGACCTGACAACAGTGCGCTTCCTGTGCCAGCGCGTTGCCGTGATGTATCTGGGCCAGATCGTCGAGGAGGGCACGGTCGAGCAGGTCTTCGCATCCCCGCAACACCCCTATTCGCGGGCGTTGCTGTCGGCGCACCTGTTTCCCGACCCCACGCATCGCCGCGTCGATCACCCCGAAGCGGCGGCCCTGCAAGGCGAGATTCCAAGCCCCATCGACCTGCCGAAAGGCTGTTATCTGGCCAGTCGCGGCGGCTTTGCCAACTACACCTGCCGCACCACGCCACAGATGCTGACTCAACAAGGCGGGCGGGCCGTGCGCTGCCACCGCGTTGTCGCCGGCGAGATTTGAGGGAGGGCGCGCGATGGATGATGTGCTGATCGTCGGCGCCGGTGCCAGCGGGGCCGCCGCCGCATGGCGCTTGGCCCGGGCAGGCCTGCGCGTCACCTGTCTCGAGCAGGGCGACTGGGTCAGCTATGCCGACACGCCCAGCCTGCACCCCGAATGGGAGATTGCCCGCCAGACCACCCACCACCCCAATCCCAATGTGCGCCAAGGCCCGTCGGACTATCCGGTAGACGATACGGACGCTGCAATAAAACCATTTCTCTACAACGCTGTAGGCGGATCAACCATTCTGTGGGGCGCGCATTTCCCCCGCTTTCGCCCCTCGGATTTCCGGACACGCACTTTGGACGGCGTGGGTGATGACTGGCCGATCTCTTACGAGGATCTGGCCCCCTACTATGAAGAAAACGACCGGATGATGGGTGTCGCCGGGCTGCACGGCGATCCCGGCAATCCGCCGCGCGGTCCGCGTCAGATGCCGCCCATTCCGATTGGCCGCGCCGGCGAGCGGATGGCTGCGGCCTTTGACCGGCTGGACTGGCATTGGTGGCCGGCCGACGTGGCGATCAACTCGGCCCCCTATGGCGCGGGACGCGGGGCCTGCAACAACTGCGGTCCTTGCGATCTGGGCTGTCCGGTCAAGGCGCGCTCTTCGGCGGACGTGACCTATTGGCCGCAGGCCTTGGCGGCGGGGGTGCGGCTGATCACCCACGCCACGGCCTTCGAGGTGGAGACGGACGCAGAAGGACGAGCGACCGGGGTGGCCTATTTCGACCGAGACGGCGTGGCGCGGCGGCACAAAGCCTCGGTCGTGGCGCTGGCCGCAAATGGGGTGGGGACGGCACGGCTGATGTTGCTGTCAACCTCGAAACGCTTTCCGAGCGGGTTGGCCAATGACACAGATCTGGTGGGACGACGGCTGATGCATCACCCGACAGGCCTTGTCACAGCCCGCTTTGATGAGCCGATGGAGGGGCAAAAGGGGCCTTTCGCTGTTTCGATCCTGTCACAGCAGTTCTATGAAAGCGACCCGTCACGCGGGTTCGCCCGAGGCTATCAGATGCAGTTGATCCGGTCGGACGGTCCGGTGGGCACGGCTTGCGGGGGCTATCTGCCGCGCCTGCCCTGGGGTGCGGACCATCACGCCGCCTTCCGGCGCACCTTTGGTCATACCGCAAGCCTGACCGTGACCACGGAAGACCTGCCCCGGCTGGAAAACCGGGTCACGCTTTCCGGCAGTTTGAAGGATCGCTTCGGCATCCCTGCGCCCAAGATGACCTACACCCTCGACGACAACACCCGAAAGATGATCAATCACGGCATCGGCAGCGCCGGCCGGGCCTTCGCCGTGGCGGGTGCTGTCGAGATCGTCTCGCAGGATTTGCTGGTTCATGCCGGTTTCCATCTGATGGGCACGGCCTGCATGGGCGCCGACCCCGGGACATCGGTCGTCGATGCGACCTCGCGGGCGCATCTGGTGCCCAATCTGGTCATTCTCGATGGCTCAGTCTTCACCACGGCGGCGGCACTCAACCCCACCTCGACCCTGCAGGCGCTTGCATTGCGGGCGGCGGACTGTCTGATCCGCGACCGCGCCAGCATCGGGGTGGCGGCATGACGCTGACAGCGCTTCTGGATGTGCTTCTGCCCGGCGATGGCGATTTCCCGTCCGCCAGTGCCACAACTTTGCCCGCGCGCCTGCTGTCGCATCCGCGTTTCGCCAGCGCCGTCCCGCCGAGCC
>JBAXXO010000153.1:0-7859 GCA_037127855.1 Alphaproteobacteria bacterium | reverse complement strand
ACATTGCATGGTTTTGTCGCCGACATCGGCGAGTTTTACGCAGGCATGGACCTGATTGTGTCCCCGGTCACGATGGGCACGGGCATCAATGTCAAAACCGTGCAGGCCATGGCCTATGGCATGCCGCTTTTGACAACCGCTTGGGGCAGCAAGGGAATCGAAACCGGCGACCCGATGCATGGGTTCGCCACGCTGGACGATCTGGTGGCTGGACTGATGGAGGTACAGACGCAGCCCGAGGTGTTGGCGCATCTGGCTTCTGTAAGCCGCAACAAATACGTGCAGTTTCTTGAGGAAAGCCTTCTCGGCTTCAACTCAATCATGCAGAGTGCAGCAGCGAAAGCGGATCAGCTTGATACTTCCGTTACCTGAGGTGATGGTGAAAGAGCTAGGGAACACCGAGTTTCACCACTTGCTATAAGGCAGAACAACGTGCCGAGCATCATGCAACGCTATGAAGACTGGGAAAATGGCGCGCCAGGAAATCATGCTGGGCAAGCATTTCCCACAAGCATTCTGGCAAGACTTGAAGACTTGTTGCCAAAGTCCATGTCGCGAACGGCTGAAACGGGTTGTGGCAAGTCTACAATTCTGTTTTCGAACATTTCGAGTTCGCATACGGTTTTCGCTCTCGATGACCGCAACCTGTCAGACTCCAGTGTTGCATTTTACACAGACTGCCCGATCAGCAAGTTAGACGCGGTTAAGTCTGTGTTTGGCCCAACCCAAAGGACGCTGCGTAGTTTCGTACATGAAGGCGACTATGACTGTGTGCTTATTGATGGTCCGCACGGCTGGCCATTCCCCGAGTTTGAGTACCTGATGTTCTATCCATACATCCGGCCCGGCGGCTTCCTGCTGCTTGATGATTGCGTTATTCCAACGATTGGCCGCATGGCCGATGTTATTGCGGAAGATCCGATGTGGACTCTGGTAGAGATCGTTGGATCGACCACGGCTGTATTCATGCGGACGGACGTCGAAAGCTTTGATCCGGAAGGCGACGGTTGGTGGGAGCAGCCTTTCAACCGAAAAAGGGTGTCCAGCAAGCGGTCAATTTGGATGAAGGATGATGCGGGAACCACCGACGTGATTTCGAGCTTGGGCCTGGACAGAATCCTGCAAGGGCGCAGCAAGAGAGCAGCACGGTGGCTGCGACGGCAATGGCGGAGATGACGTTGCTTGGACAGCGGTCGTAACAGGCAGCAACCCTGCAAAAGCATCATACCCGGTTCGGTCAAGACCGTTTGGCATGGCGTCGTCAGGCGCATGTCCGTCACGTTTGATGCCGCCCGGCACGCAGGTGGCGTCTGCACCGAACTATGCCTGGTAATCCAACGCGGCGTTTTAACGACAGCGGGCGTCAGGCTTCGATCTGACGGCAAATCTGGGCCAAGTCTGTCCCATCGGTGACCAGGCCGCTTATGCCAAAGGCTGTTGCCGCCGCGATGTCGGTGGGCTTGTCGCCGATCATCACGGCCCCGTCCAGATCAATGCGAAACTGCGCACAGGCTTGCTGAAACAGGCCAGTTCCCGGTTTGCGGCAATTGCAGGGCGGCGAGAAGTCGGGGTGGTGGGGGCAGGACAGAAATGCGTCGACATGTGCGCCATGCGCCTGCAACGCCTGTTGCATCGCGGTGTGAAAACGGTCGGTGTCGGATTGGGTAAAGTAACCGCGCGCGATGCCGGCCTGATTGGTCACAACGATCACCAGCCGACCCAGGTCGTTCATGCGGCGGATGGCGGCAACAGCACCCGGCAGAAACACCAGATCTTCGACCCGGTGGGTATAGCCATTGTCACGGGTCAAGGTGCCGTCGCGGTCAAGGAAGACAACCTTGCGACGGTCCACTGCGGGCAGTTCATATTGCGCCTGCGCATAGGTCTCGGGCAGGCCGATGTCGAGGAAATAGCCGCCAAAGGCCTGACCGCAGACTTGGCCTTGATGCACAAGCCTTGGGATCACATCGCTTTCCAGCGAGACCTGACCCGGCCCGATCTGATCCAGCACGCGACGTGACACGATGTAGACGCCGCCATTGATCAGCCCCGGACCCGTGGCCTCGACGGTCTTTTCGGCAAAGCGTGTGACGGTGCCAGAAGGCTCGATCGTCACACGGCCATAGCGGGCCGAGTCGGGAACCTCGCGCAGGGCGATGGCGATCCGGGCCTGCCTTTGGGTGAATTGCTGCCAAAGGGACAGATAGTTGACATCAAAGAAGGAATCGCCGTTGCTGAGCACAAAGACCTCGTCCAGCTCGGCCGCAGCCTCGCGCAACGCGCCGCCAGTGCCGGCCTGCGCGGTTTCCTCGATCACCCGAACGACAGCGCCACCGATCTGCCCCGAGGCATAATGGTCGCGCACCTTTTGGGCATGATGCCGGGCCAGCAGCAAAATCTCTTGAACCCCGTGGCGCGCGATGTTGCGCAACAAAATGTCCAGGAACGGTTCGCCCGCCACCGGCAGCATGGGCTTTGGCATCTCGCGGGTCCGCGGCCCCAACCGCGTGCCCAGGCCGCCAACAAGGACTACGGCTTGGCGGAGCAAAGCCGGCTCTCTACGATACCACAAATAATATGGCCGATGGCGATGTGCATCTCCTGAATGTGGTTGGTTTGCCGCGAGGGGACCCGCAACGCCAGTTCGGCCAGTGCGCTCATCGGGCTTTCCGCCTGACCGGTCAGTGCAATGCGGGTGATGCCAAGTTCGCCTGCAGCATCAAACGCACGCACGACATTGCGGCTGGACCCGCTGGTCGACAGGCCGATGATCACATCACCCGCCCGCCCGATGCCGCGCAGTTGTCGGGCAAAAACTTCGTCAAAGCCATAATCGTTACCGA
Organism: Alphaproteobacteria bacterium; assembly: GCA_037127855.1. Taxonomy (GTDB): domain Bacteria; phylum Pseudomonadota; class Alphaproteobacteria; order Rhodobacterales; family Rhodobacteraceae; genus Stagnihabitans. The sequence goes on along the minus strand of JBAXXO010000153.1, from coordinate 5,016 downwards.
TGGCGGTCAAGGCGGATGTATCCACGGTCAGGGCCAGTGCAGCCAGTGGCGTGCGGTCCATCAAGAAGCGTCCCATCAGTTCGGCCGCAAGGTGTTGGCTGTCGGCAGCCGAGCCGCCATTGCCACAGAAAATCACTTTCCCCCCTGCCCGCAATGCAGTCACGCACAGGTCTGCCGCCGCATCAAGTTGCGGCGCAGCAGCTTCCAGTGCGGCGAAATTCGCGGCTACGATGCGCAGATAGTCGGTCGTCGGGATCATACCATTTCCTTTTCTTGGTGGCCCATCTGGCCCCTTTTCAGTCCGAACCAGGGTCTTTCGAACCCTGCGGCAGTGCCAAGGTCGCGCCGTGCCAATTCATGCGCAGTCTCGCTCACCCCTACCGGATCGGCATCAACATGCCGCAAGTCGCGCCTGATCGCAACCGGTGCTTCATCCGGACTTGTCAATGAACAGAACGCGGCCGCCGGAGATATTCGGCCGCTGTGATCGTGACCTGTGGGCCCCGGGCGTTCGACCCCCGACGGATTGGCTTGTGATGGGCGGGCAAAGACGACACAATGCAGTTTGGCGGTCAAGGAGCATAGCATGGCGTTTTCAGCGATAGCAGCGGGACATGTGGTTGCGATCACCGGCGGGGCCTCGGGGATCGGGCTTGCGGCGGCCGAGCGGTTTGCCGCGCGCGGACTGCGGGTGGCGATTGCGGATCTGGGCGCAGACCGGCTGGAGGCGGCGCGCCAGCAAATCATGGCGGCAGGTGCGCCTGCGGTTCTGGCGAGCGAGGTCGATGTGGCCGACCCCCTGGCCATGACCGCATGGGAGGCCGCGATCCTGTCGGTTTGGGGCGGTGTCGATGTCGTGATGCTGAATGCCGGCATCGGGCCCGACACCACGGTTCTGGGGCCGCCGGATGTCTGGCAGCGGATGATCGCGGTCAATCTGTGGGGCGTGGTCTACGGTGCACAGGCCTTTGTGCCGGGTATGCTGGCGCGGGGTCGTGCGGGGCTGGTGATCTGCACCGGGTCCAAGCAGGGCATCACCACGCCACCGGGCAACCCTGCCTACAATGTCGCCAAGGCCGGCGTAAAGGTCTTTGCCGAGGCATTGGAACATGACTTGCGTAACCGCGCGGGGGCGCAGATATCGGCCCATCTGCTGATACCGGGCTTTGTCTATACCGGCCTGACCACGGGTGTGACCGAAAAGCCTGCCGCCGCCTGGACGCCCGAACAGACGGTGGATTTCATGCTCGACAGTCTGGCACGCGGCGATTTTTACATCCTGTGTCCGGACAATGACGTGCCGCGTTCGCTGGACGAACAGCGCATCCTGTGGGCGGCGGGTGATATCGTTCAGAACCGACCGCCGCTGTCACGCTGGCACAAGGATCACGCTGCGGCATTTCAGGCGCATCTCAAACCCTGACCCATCCCAAACACCCAAGCCGGGTCTGAAAAGGATATCTGGGGCGCAGTGACAGGGCTTTGGGCGGCTATGTGGCAGGTCCGGCTTTGGCTGCGGCTTCCAGTGCGGCGATGCGGGCCTCGAGTGCGGCGTTTTCTTCGCGCGCCTTCTGGGCCATGGCGCGAACCGCGTCGAACTCGTCACGGCTGACAAAGTTGCGGTCCGCCATCCAGCGGTCAATCATGCCTTTCACGGCCGTCTCGGCCTCGGTCTTGGCGCCATGGGCGACGCCCATCGCGTTGGTCATCAGTTTCGACATGTCATCGAACAGTTTGCTGCCAGGTTGCATGGGATGTTCCTTTCGTTTGAACCTATATGGGGTGAGGGGAACGGCTGCGCAAGTGATCAAGGCGTCGCGGGGTTGGTTGACATCGTCCCAAGCCGGCCCTTAAAGCGCCCAGACGGCCCAGATGCCCCAAACTTGCCGAGGCGTGCATGACCTATATCCCCTTTCCCGACCTGTCGCCCGAACTGTTCGCGGTCGATATCGGCGGGTTTCATCTGGCGCTGCGCTGGTATGCACTGGCCTATATCGTGGGGCTGGTGGGGGGCTGGTGGCTGATCCGGATGGCGCTGCGCAGACCGCGGCTTTGGCCCGGGGCCGTCGCCATGACCGAGGCGCAGTTGGAGCAATTGCTGACCTGGGTGATCGTCGCGGTCATTCTGGGCGGGCGGATCGGCTATGTGCTGTTCTATCAGCCCAGCCTCGTTGCACAGGATCCGCTGCAGATCCTGCGGGTCTGGCAAGGCGGCATGTCGTTTCATGGCGGCTTTCTGGGGGTTGTGCTGGCCGGGGTGATCTTTTGCCGACGCGAAGGCATTTCCATGCTGTCAACCGGCGACCTGATGGCCATGGTGGCACCACTGGGGCTGTTTCTGGGGCGCATCGCCAATTTCATCAATGCCGAATTGTGGGGGCGGGCGACCGACCTGCCCTGGGCTGTGGGCTTTCCGGGCGAGGCGGCCTTGTGTGACGGGTTGGTGTGCGGGCGGCATCCCAGCCAATTGTACGAAGCGGTGCTGGAGGGTATCGTGCTGGGGTCATTGGTGATGTGGGCGGTGTGGCGGGCAGGATGGCTGGCGCGGCCCGGGCGGGTGATGGGGTTGTTTATCGCGGGCTACGGCGTCGCGCGCTTTGCAGTCGAGTTCGTGCGCCAACCCGATGCGCAATTTGTCACGGCGGGTAATCCCTTGGGGCTGGCCTGGCAGATCGGCGGTTGGGGTCTGACCCAAGGCCAGGCCCTGTCACTGCCGATGATCCTGGTCGGGCTGTGGTTCATGCGCCGGGCGCGAGCATGAGCCTGCGCGGCAGTCTCGAGGCACGGATCGCCGCCACCGGCCCGATCACGCTGGCCGATTACATGGCCGAATGCCTGCTGCACCCGGAATTTGGCTATTACACCACCCGCGACCCCTTTGGCACTGCCGGCGATTTCATCACCGCGCCCGAGATCAGCCAGATGTTTGGCGAGCTGATCGGCCTGTCGCTGGCGCAGACATGGCTGGATCAGGGCGCGCCACCGGCCTTCGTGCTGGCCGAGTTGGGGCCGGGGCGGGGCACGCTGATGGCCGATCTGTTGCGGGCAACACGCGCCGTGCCGGGGTTTCATGCCGCGCTGCGCGTGGTTCTGGTCGAGGCGTCGCCGCTGTTGCGCGCAAGGCAGCGGCAGGCTTTGGACGAGTATCAGGTGTCGTGGTGCGGCGATGTGGCGCAGTTGCCCCAAGCACCGCTGTTCATCGTGGCCAACGAGTTCTTTGATGCGCTGCCAATCCGGTCGTTTCAGCGCGCAGGCGCGGGTTGGCGCGAGCGGATGGTGGGGCCGGGGTTGCGCCCCGGCCTGTCGCCGGTTGCCGAGGTTGCGCCATTGCGGCACCGGCTGGATGTGGCCGAGGGTCAGATCGTCGAACTGCGCCCGCAGGCGCCCGCAATCATGGCCGAGATTGCCGGCCGGATTGCCCGGCATGGCGGCGCGGCATGGATTGTCGATTACGGCGGTTGGGGATCATTGGGGGATACGTTTCAGGCGCTGCGGGCCAATGCCTTCACCGACCCGTTCGCGGATCCTGGGCAGGCGGATCTGACGGCCCATGTCGATTTTCAGGCGCTGGCGTCAGGGCTGTCGGTGAACCACGCCTACAAGACGCAGGGCGCATTCCTGACATCGCTTGGCATCGCGGCGCGGGCGGCACGGTTGGCGACGGGCTTGACGGGGGCTGCGCTGCAATCACATCTTGCAGCCACGCGCCGCTTGATTGACGATGGGGAAATGGGAACCTTGTTCAAACTGCTCGCCCTGTATCCGTCAACCAGTCAACCCCCGGCAGGCAGTGCCTGATGCTGGAAATCCTGACCTCGGACGCGCTCGGACCGCAACATGGCTTTTTCACCCGCAAGGGCGGGGCATCGTCGGGGATCTTCGCCGGATTGAATTGCGGACCCGGCTCGTCGGATCAATCCGACATCGTCAAGATCAATCGGGCAAGGGTGGCAGGCGCGATGGGGCTGGCGGCCGAGGCGCTGGTCAGTCTGAACCAGATCCATTCGGCAACGGTGGCCACCCTGACCGAACCGCCCGCCACAAGGCTGGCGGCGGATGCGATGGTGACCAATGTGCCGGGTCTGGGATTGGGCATTCTGACCGCCGATTGTCAGCCGGTGCTGTTTGCCGATGCCAAGGCCAGGGTGATCGGGGCCGCCCATGCCGGGTGGCGGGGTGCGCGCGATGGCGTGTTGGCGGCGACGGTCGAAGCGATGCTGGCACTGGGGGCCACACGGGCCGGGATTGCCGCCGTGATAGGTCCTTCAATCAGCCGGTCGGCCTATGAGGTCGGGCCAGACTTCTTTGCCAGCTTTACCACCGACTCGCCCGACAATGCGCGCTTCTTTGGCCCCGGCAAGGGCGATCGCAGGCTGTTCGACCTGCCGGGTTTTGGTCTGCACAAGTTGCGGCAGGCCGGGGTCGGACATGCGTCATGGACCGGGCATTGCACCTATGCCGACCCGGCGCGGTTCTATTCCTTTCGCCGCACCACACATCTGGGCGAGGCGGATTATGGCCGCCTGATCTCGGTGATCCGGTTGTGACAACGGGTCTTTCCGCGCCGCTGGCATGAAATCGGCAAGCCCGGCAACTCTGCCACCTATCCCGCAAAATCCCTTTCTTTTGATCAAATCCCAAGGCATAACCGCGCCATCCCATCTGTGGAGTGCCCGATGACCCAGACCATTGCCGGTGTGAATCCCGCCCGCCTGTCCGCCTTTGCTGCCCGCGAATCACGGCGTTTTGCGGCGTCGCGGCCCAAATCGCGCGCAGCTTTGGCCAAGGATGCGGCGGCCTATCTCGACGGCGTTCCTTTGCACTGGATGAAGGACTGGCCGCTGCCGCATCTGCCGGTGATCGCCGAGGCCAAGGCGGCGTGCATCACCGATATCGACGGATACCGCCTCGACGACTTCTGCCTTGGCGATACCGGCTCGATGTTTGGCCATTCGCCGGGGCCGGTGGCCAAGGCGATTGCGCGGCAGGCGACGCGGGGGTTGACCTATATGCTGC
>JBAXXO010000152.1:0-7859 GCA_037127855.1 Alphaproteobacteria bacterium | reverse complement strand
AGATATGGGTGAACCCGTTCGCATAGGCCCCGAACGGCAGCCCCAACCCGCCAAGCGCCCCCAAAGCCGCCGCCATCGCCTCGGGGACCGAGCAATTCGCCAGCACCGCCGCCACCGGATACCGCGCCACCACATCGGCCAGCAGGGCCACCGCCTCACCCGACCGCAGCAGCGACCCGTCATGATCATCGACCGAGACTGACAGCCAAATCGGCCGTCCCGCCGCCTGCGCGCCCTGCACCACCGCCTCGGCCATCGCCAAAGAAGACATCGTCTCGCACAGGATCAGATCGACATGCGGCCCCAGTATACGCGCCACCTCGGCATATTTTGGGGCGGCAACCGCCACCGATTCGGCCAGATCAGGGCGATAGCTGGCCTTCAACGGCCCGATTGACCCGGCAATCCGCACCGCCCGCCCCCCGCGCGCCTCATGCGCCTCGGCCAGGGCGCGCAGGTGCAAGCCGTGAAACAGATGGTCCAGACCCACGCGCTCCAACCTGTCATGGTGGATCGCATAGGTGTTGGTCGTGGCCACTGTCGCACCCGCGGCAAAGTAATCCGCATGGATTGCCCGCACCAACCCTGGATGGTCGATCATCACCCGCGTCGCCCAAAGCGGCGTCGGTTCATCGCCAGATCGCGCCACCAGTTCCTGGCCCATCCCGCCATCCAACAGCGTAATTTCGGCCATCGCACACCCTCCATCAGTCCACCTGCGGCAGACCATCCTCCAGCACATAATAATCGCCCTTTTGGGCGACAAAGATATGCCGGGTCAAGCGCCCCCCGGTCGGATTGTCGATCACCCCCGCCTCGACCGACGTCTCCGTTGCACTCTCAAACGTCAGACCTGACCCACAGGTCGGACAAAAGCTGCGAATGCCGCCCTTCGGGCTGACATGCTGGCGCACAGACCGCGCGGCCCAAATGACCTGCGCGAGATCCGCATCGAAACTGGCGCTGAAATGCCCCGATGTCTTGCGGCACTGCCGGCAATGACAGCCCCAAACCTCGCCCATCGGTCCGGCCAAGCTGAACCGGTTTGCTCCGCACAGGCACGCCCCATGCAGCACCGCCGCCTCGGTCGGACCTCCGTTGTAATAGTCCCCCGCATCGGCCTCATGCCATTGCGCGGCAATCTGCAACCCCGTGGGCCCGTCAATCGCCCCGGCGGCAAAGCTCATATCGGTGCTGCCCTTGGCCTGCCAGAACAGGAACGCCCCGCAGCCGGTGCAAAACCCGCGCTCGGCAAGGTCGGATGCGGCATACCATGCCAGCGTCACGGACCGCACCAACCGCAATTCAGCCCGCGGCACCGAAGTTGCCGCCCAGAAATGCCCAGATTGCTTGCGGCATTGCGAGCAGTGGCAGGCGATCACCGGGCGCAGCTGTGCGTCGGTCTCAAAACACACACCACCGCACAGGCAAGACCCCTTGATCATGACGCCTCGTTGAAAACTTCGGCCAGCAGCGGCACCAGCCACTCCTCATCGGCCTTGGTAAAGGCCGCTGGCGTGTCGCTGTCGATGTCCAGCACCCCCAGCAACTGCCCCGAACTGTTCCAAACCGGCAACACCAATTCCGACCGGGTCGAGGCAGCGCAGGCGATGTGGCCGGGAAAGGCCTCGACATCGGGCACATTTTGTACCTGACCCGTGCGTGCGCAGGCGCCGCAAACCCCGCGCGAGAACGGAATCACCAGACAGCCATGGCCGCCCTGATAGGGGCCGATCTTCAGCAATTCCGGGCCAACGACGCGGTAAAACCCGGTCCAGTCAGCAAAGGGATGGCGACTGTGAATCTCGCAGACCACCGTCGCCATCAGCGCTACGGTATCAGTTTCGCCATGGGTCAGTGACAGGATCGCCCCTGTGATCTCGGCATACTCCATGTCAATACCCCAGGGCGCAGCCATCCTTGCGCGGGTCCGACGCGCCGATCAGGATGCCGCTATCCACGATTGCGATGTTTTGCGCCCCACCCAACGGGTCTGGCGGGATTGCCACCTGATGTCCCATCGCCGCCAGATCGGCCCGCACCTCGTCGCTATAGCCCCGTTCCACCATCATCCCATCCGGCCCGCTAAAGCAGCGCGGCGCATCCACCGCCGCCTGCTGATCCATGCCAAAGTCCAGCATGTTGGTCAGGAATCGCGCATGACCGCAGGGCTGATAGGCCCCCCCCATGACGCCAAACGGCATCACGACCTTGCCCTCTTTGGCCAGCATCGCGGGGATGATCGTGTGCATCGGCCGCTTGCCGCCAGCCATCTCGTTCGGATGCCCCTCGGCAAGCGTGAATCCCGCCCCCCGGTTTTGAAAGTTGATCCCGAATCGGGCCGAAGCCAAGCCCGACCCGAAGCCAAAATAGATCGAATAAATCAGCGACACCGCCATACGGTCGCGGTCCACCACGGTGATATAGATGGTATCGCGGTGCAAGGCCTCGGTCAGCGGAGTTGCGGCCGCCATAGCACGTCTGGGGTCGATCAACCCAGCCAATCGTGCTGCGACATCGGCCGACAGCATGTGATCCAGACGCGGCGCATGCTCGGCCAGGAAGCGGTTGCGCGCATCATAGGCCAGTTTGGTCGCCTCAGCCTCGATATGGGCACGGGCGCTGCCAAAAGGGTCCATGGCGGCAAGATCGAAATGCTTCAGGATGTTCAACATCAAGATCGCCGTCGCACCCTGACCGTTTGGCGGATGCTCCAGCAGGTCATGCCCCTTGTAGCTGCCGCTGATGGGCTTGCCATAGCTGCACCGGGTCGCGGCCAGATCCTCCATCGTATGACTGCCGCCCAAGGCGCGCAGCGAGGCGATCATGTCCTCGGCCACCTCACCATCATAAAACCCGGCCCGTCCTTCGGCCGCAACACGGCGCAGCACCTCTGCCTGACCGGGTGCGCGAAACACCTGACCCGCAACCGGCACCTGACCGTCCAGCAGAAAGAACCGCCGCGCATCGCCTGCCAATGCCGGCGCATCATCGGCCCAGTCAAAGGCGACGCGAGGTGCAACCGGCACGCCTTCGTCAGCATAGTGGATCGCGGGGGCCAGAACCCGGTCCAGACCCAAACGCCCCCAATCCGTCGACAAAGTGCAAAACGCATCCATCGCGCCGGGCAATGTCACCGGATCAATCCCGCGCAACGGCACCGCCACAAACTGCTGTTCGCGCAGCGCCGCCGCCTGCGCCGCCGCAGGCGCACGACCCGAGCCATTCAGGGTAAAGACCTCGTCCGACCCGGCCGGTTTGATCAGCGCGAAACAATCGCCGCCGATCCCGGTCATCTGCGGCTCGCAAATACCCAGCAGCACCGCGCCCGCAATGGCGGCATCGACGGCATTGCCGCCTGCCTGCAGGATGTCGATGGCAGCCTTGGCGGCCAGTGGATGCGACGTGGCGCACATGCCATTGCTGGCATAGGTGGCCGATCGGCCCGGCTTTTGGAAATCACGCATGGAAAACTCCCCTTCGGGCTTGACCCTAGGGTGATTGTTCAGCCTTTCCAAGCGGCCCAGGCACTGCACACGGTCAGGACGGGCGATTTGATACCTCAATGTTGCGACCTGGGTCGGGGTCGTCATCCGCAGGGCCGAGGGAAGCCATGAAGCCATCCTGTCCCTAAGTCGAGGCGCGGGGACGGTTTTCTTGCGGCTTTCGGGGAGAGATCATGCTGAATCCAAGACATTTCAAGCAATCCTGCCGATTATCCTTGATAGTCCGGGCTTAGCACTGATGGTCCACGCTAATGCAAAGGCTCAGAATGTTATACTTGCCGTCGTGGTGATACGTCAGTTCATGCGACAGGCTGCGAATCAGAAACCAACCGAATCCGCCCTCGGGCAGGTCATGGGTGTTCATCATCCTGCCCCTGGGCAAGTCACCGCCCGGCATCGGCAACCCGTCATCCGCCATCCGAACGAAAAGAAAATCCTCGCGCCGCGTGACCCAGATCTCGATCGTGCCGGGATACTTGGAATAGGCGTGTTCAACGACATTGTTCAACACTTCGGCGACCACGATTTGCGCCGAATCACGGCTTTTCTCAGTCAGTGATTTCAGCAGGTCCAACGCGAACAGACTTTGCAACCCTTCGCGGATCGCTACCGGGTCGGATGCCAACACAAAATGCGCTGTACCCGGAGGCTCGACCGAGTGGCAAAACCCAAGGTCGGGTTCAACCCGCATTGCGCCGCGCCTCGGGCAGCGTCTTGTGGATGATAAACACCGAATCCATCCGCGTCAGACGAAACACTTTTTCCACCGTCGCAGTCAGACCCGAAAGTTCCAGCCGCCGCGGTGGCTCCAGCGACTTCATCACCGAAACCACCGCGCCCAGACCCGACGAGTCCAGAAACGCGACATTCGACATGTCAAAGACCACCCGATCGCTGGGTTCGGTGACCATTTCGCGCATCCTTTCCTTGAATCTGATGGCTCCCGCCGCATCAATTCGGTCGTCCAGCGCCCGTATGATCAGGATCTCGCCCTGGCGTTCACTTTCCAACCTCATCGACGGCCTCCATGCCTGCACATATCTCGGCAGGCTAAGGCACAGAGGTTACGGAACGGTAACCAGGCGCCGGTCAGTTGAGCTGAAACTGCAGCGGATAACGGCCATCCTCAAAATCTCCGAACAGGTCCGGCAGATCGGGATGGCTGACCGGCTCGCCGGTTTCGTCTGGCACCAGGTTCTGTTCGGATACGTATGCCACATAATAGCTTTGGTCATTTTCGGCCAGCAAATGGTAAAATGGCTGGTTGCGCGACGGGCGACTATCTGCGGGGATGTTCTCGTACCACTCTTCGGTGTTGGAAAAAATCGCGTCCACGTCAAACACGACGCCGCGAAACGGATGCTTGCGGTGGCGCAACACCTGCCCGATGTGATATTTTGCGGCCGACGTCAGCATCATTCTTGTCTCCATTTCCATCTTGATACGCCCTTAACCCCTGAATTGCAATTCAGTCCGGTGGTGCAGATCGGAAACAGTCTGTGAACCAAGATCCCGCAATGCGGCACCTTTTGGCTGATGCATGATGCCCACACTGTCAGAAATGTGACCCCACAGTGCATGCTTGCCCGTTTCCCTTTGCCCTTTAATCCCCTAGCCTTCCCCAAAAATAACACGCATGAGGGGCAAATGAGCAGACTTCTCCGTGCGTCGATCCTGTTGTTGTTTCTGGCCTCTTGCGGCGGTGGCAACTTTTCGGCGCCCAAGAATCTAGACGACGCCTGTTCGATCGTCAGAGAGCGACCGAGCTATTATCATGCCATGAAGGCGACCGAACGCAAATGGGGTGTCCCCGTCTCAGTGCAAATGGCCACAATGTATCAGGAAAGTAAGTTCATCGGCAATGCGCGCACGCCGCACCGTTATACCCTGGGCGTCATCCCGATGGGCCGACAAAGCTCGGCCTACGGCTATTCCCAAGCCCTCGACGCAACATGGGCCGAATACCAGCGCGACCAGAACCGCCGCGGTGCCCGCCGTGACAAGATCAGCGACGCGACCGACTTTATCGGCTGGTACATGACCGACAGCTCGCGCATTCTGGGGATCTCACGCTCAGATGCCGAAAGCCAGTATCTGGCTTATCACGAGGGGCGCAGCGGCTTCGCCAATGGCAGTTACAATGCCAAGGGCTGGCTGATCACGATCGCGTCGAAGGTGGGCGCCCGCGCGGACCGCTATGGCAACCAATTGCGCACCTGCAGCAAGTGACTATTGGCCACGCTTGGACAATTCCAGTTCCATCGAGAACAAATTGGAACTTAACGACTGCCCACCCTGCAAAGCACCCAGGCTGACCGAGGTCTGGTTGCCGATGTCGTCGGTGATGATCCATTTGGTCAGCGCAATCGGGTTGGCGCTGAACACAAGATCGATCGTGCCATATTCCGGGTGCTTGGCGTCCTGCCACCGCACGATGGTCGCCTTGCCAACCTCCTGATGGCCCACGACCCCCTTGGCCGCAGCCAGGTCGATATTCTGCGCCAAAATCAGGTTTAACGGCGTGCGTGACAGCGGGTATTGCTCGGGCGGCTCTTTTGACTTGGGATCAAAAATCACCACCTGCCCACCCGCCACGATCACAAGGTTCTTGTTGGGTGGCGCATATTCAAACCGTGCTCGTCCGGGTCGTTTCACATAGAGCACACCTTTGGATTTCGAGCCATCCGCGTTGACCTGCACAAAATTCGACTGGAAGCTGGACAGACCATTCAGATAGGCCGACAATACATCCAGCGGCACTTCCTTGGCAGCCAGAGGCAGCGCCAGCACCAGGGCAGCAAACGGGGCCAAAAGGGCGATACGTTTTATCATTTCGGCAGTATAACCACCTTGCTTGCCGTGCACAGCCCCATCTCCCCTCACAAAGCCCCGATCTCTCTTCACAAGGCCCCGATCTCTCTTCACAATGCAGAGAGACGCCGAACCACCCGCCTTCAGATTGCATACAAGCCCTAATGCTTTATTGTATCCAAGCATCAAAGCTTTGGGAACAACATGCACCTGACCCGCCGCACGTTACTTGCCAACCTGTCGGCAACACTGACCTTGCCGGCACTTGCTCTGCCTACCTTCGCAAACCCGCCGAAAAACGACTTTCCCGCCGTCCCCGATTCAGGCTTTGACAACTGGGTCGCGAGTTTTCGCAAACGGGCGGCCAAAAAGGGCATCTCTGACCGCACTCTATCTGCCGCCTTTGCCGATGTCGGCTTTCTGCCCGGCGTGATCGAGAAAGACCGTGGTCAGGCCGAGTTCTCGATGACCCTGCAAGACTACCTCTCAATCACCGCCTCGGATGACCGCGTCAAGCAAGGCCGGACAGCCCTGAAACGCAACCGAAGCCTGTTCGCCCAGATCGAAACGGCTTACGGAGTAGAATCGCATGTGATTGCCGCGATCTGGGGTGTCGAAAGCTTTTACGGCACCAAACGTGGCACCGTGCCAGTGATTTCCGCCCTGTCCACCCTCGCCTACGAAGGTCGCCGCGCCGCGTTTTTTGAACAGCAACTGATGGCCGCTCTCAAGATCGTGCAACATGGCGACATCGGCGTGCAGGATATGACCGGCGGATGGGCCGGTGCGATGGGTCACACCCAGTTCATCCCCACCACCTATGCCGCCTTTGCGGTCGACTTCACCGGGGATGGTCGCCGCGATATCTGGTCCGACGATCCGACAGACGCCCTCGCCTCTGCCGCCAACTACATCGCCAGGTCAGGCTGGACCTATGGCCAACCCTGGGGGCAAGAGGTAACGCTGCCGGCAGGGTTCAACCGTGCCATCGCCCGCAAGATGCAGCGCCGCAGCAGCGCCGACTGGGCCAATCTCGGCATCCGCCCTGCGACGGGCGGCCGCCTGATCGACCATGGTGCTGCGGCCCTGATCCCGCCCGATCAGGCGACCGGCCCGGCGTTTCTGGTCTACAGCAATTACACCGTGATCACGCGTTATAATGCGGCGCAAAAATACGTGATCGGCGTCGGCCATCTGTCCGATCGGCTGAACGGCGGCGGGGCCCTCACCACCCCCTTTCCCCCCGACAAATATGGCCTGCGCCAACAGGATCGCATCACCTTGCAAAAGCGCCTGACGCGTCTGGGCTATGACACCGGCGGGACCAGCGGCGTGATCGGCCCCAAGACCCGCTCCGCCGTCGCAGGCTATCAACAAAGTCTTGGGCTTAAGGCCGACGGCAACCCCTCGCCCGCCCTTCTGGCAACCCTGCGCTGATACGGGCGCGGCCCAGACCCGGGCCTGGATCGTGTCGCTTTTCATCGATTGTCTAGAGCGGGTTGCACTCAATCTGATTCAGATTGAGTGCAACCCAAGACAGGC
>JBAXXO010000151.1:0-7986 GCA_037127855.1 Alphaproteobacteria bacterium | reverse complement strand
CCGCGCGAGATGCGCAGCCGGCGACCCGCCGCACTGGCCGACATGCCCTCATCCAAAGCGGCCACAGACCGCCCGGGCAAATCCGTAGAATACGGTCCCCCCATCGATGCCGACCCCCTTCACGGCAGTCAGTTTGAATCAGAAATCAAGCCGGATGGGAATCCAAAGGATTCAAGCTGGTCGTGACCTACTCAGGTAGCAACTTCGAGATCAGGACACCAGAGCGGGTTGCGTTCACTCAGGTTCACCTGCCCCGACGCAACGCGCAACATTCCCAACGGTTTGCCTGTCTCTGGTTGCGTTTGATCTGACTCAGATTCCGTACAATCCGCCTAAATGCGCCGCACAACCTCGGCAACGGCGGCAGCCAAGATCGGCATATCTGTCACGCCCAGCGCCCCGCCTGTGATCTCGGCCATAGGCGCCGCCATCCGCTCCCGGTGCTTGGCATAGCGCGGGTCGTAATGCACCTCCATCAGACCATCCGCCAATTCCACGAACTGCCCCGTGGCGGCCAGAGCCTGCCAAGCCTCCACCACCTCACGACCATGGGACAGCCGCAGCAAGTCGATCACCCCCGCCAGCCGCCCACCATCCTCGACCATGTCAGCATAGGCCCGCACCAGATACATGGCCCGCGCCGCCCTCGGGCTGGCGATCGCCACACGCGGCGCAGCCACCATCGCCTTCCACAATTCCGGCGGCACGCGGCACTCGCCGACCTTGCTGCTTTCGGCCTCCACCACCACCGGCCGCGATGGGTCCAGCCGCGCCAACACCAGCGCCAGATCCCGCTCGAACGCCTTTTGCGACGGCTGCCCGCCCGGCATCGCCCCGAACAGGCTGCCCCGGTGCCGCGCCAACCCCTCCAGATCAATCACCTGAACCCCCAATTGCGGCAACATCCGCAGGATCTCGGTCTTGGCCGACCCGGTATTGCCATCCAGCACAACCACCTGCGCGGCCATTGGCGTGTCATACAGCGCCTTCACCACCAGACCGCGCCAGCTTTTGTATCCGCCCGCAATCGTATCCACCCGCCAGCCGATCTGCGCCAATATAGAGGCAAACGACCCCGAGCGTTGTCCGCCCCGCCAGCAATAGACCAAGGGCTTCCACGCACCGGTCTTGTCGGCCAATGGCCCTTGCAAATGCACGCTGGCATTGCGCGCCACCAGTGCTGCCCCGACCTTGCGCGCCGTGAATGGGCTGACTTGCTTGTAAATCGTGCCAACCTCGGCCCGCTCGGCATCGCTCAGCACCGGCAAGGACAGGCTGCCCGGAATATGATCCTCGGCAAATTCGGCCGGGGCGCGCACATCAATGATGTCGTCAAACCCAAGCGAGAAAACATCGGTCAGTGAGGTCAAGGTTACAGCCATTCCCCGCTGTACCACCTAGGCCCGGCAAACCCAAGCCCGACAAGCTCACACCCGACAAGTTCAGGCCCGGCAGTTTCAGGCCTGGTAGGCAAGGCCCCCGAAGCTATAGCACCGCTACCGCCTCCTGCACCGCCTGCAAACTGCTGTAGCGCGGTGCATAGCCGATCAACCGCCGCGCCTTGTCGATCGCGTGGCACGGGCTGCGCGCAATGTGTTCCCATGTGGCCTGCGCATCCTCGGTGGCTGCGCCCGCGGCCCATTCGGCATAGGGCAGGAATCTCAGATCCGGCGCGTGTCCGAAAAAGCGGTACATGGCCTGCGCGTAATGCCGCAAGGTCAGCGCCGCCGGCGAGACCGCGTTGAACGCCTCACCGACCGCGGCGCTCCAGTGACCCAAGGCCCCCATCACCGCTTGCGCCACATCATCGGCATGGACATGATGCACCATTTCCAGCCCGAAATTCGGCAAGGTCAGCGGCTTGCCCACCCGCATGTCCCTGAACACCTGCGGGTTGAAATGCCCCGCCGGGTTCAAGGGCGCCCATCCCGGTCCCACAATGTGCCCCGGACGGATCACCGTGGCCGCCAGATCGCCGCGCCGCGCCCGCGCCAGCAAATCCGTCTCGATCTGCGACTTCTTGATGCCGTATTCGCCAAAGGGGTGCCGCGCATCCTCTTCCCGCGTCGGCACCGTCTCGCTTTGGCCATGCACCCAGATCGTGCCGATATGGATCAAATGCTGCACGCGGCCCGTCAGGGCATCCGCCAGCATCGCATGGCTGTCAGGCTCAAAACAGATCATGTCGATCACAACCGCGGGGTGCAGATCGGCCACCAATTGGCCAAACCGACCTGCCCTTTCCTCGCGCTCCCGGTCCAGCACCACCTGTCGCACCTGGGTCCAGGCGGCATGCGCCTGATAGGGCTGCGCCAGCCCCCTTGTGATGTTGATCACCTCATGCCCCGCCGCCACCAGACGCGGCACCAGATAGGTGCCAACATGCCCCGCCCCGCCAATGATCACGACTTTTGCCATTGCCTATTTCCCCGCTCAGACTCGACATTATGGTCATTATCCTGACACAAGCCACGCCATCCGCAACCCCGTGCGCCCCCCATACGACCCAAAGCGGATCAACTCGGCCACAGAACTCAAGCGCAAGAAGTTGGGCTCCAAAGCCCCTGCAAAACCGGCGCAACAAATGGCACCCACAAATTCTAAATCGTGAGTATAACAACGATATCAATATATTATATTCCCACTCGCGCGTGACAGCCTCCCTCAATCGCGCGACAGGTCCGCCCCAAGCCCGGTCATCAAGCCCTCAAAAATCGGGAACGAGGTAGAAATCGGCGCGCCATCATCGACCGAAATCGCGGCCTTTGCCGCCATGCCGGCGATCAGGAAACTCATGGCGATCCGGTGGTCCAGATGAACCTTGGTCACAGCCCCGCCCGGCATGCCGCCCGGCCCCAGTCCATGCACGATCAAGGTGTCCTCGTCCTCGTCAACCCGAACCCCGCAGGCCTCCAATCCCCGCGCCATGGCGTCGATCCGGTCGCTTTCCTTGACGCGCAATTCCTTGACCCCGCGCATCACGGTCTTGCCGATGGCGAAAGCGGCAACCACCGACAGGATCGGATATTCGTCGATCATCGACGGTGCCCGCGATGGCGGCACCTCGATGCCTTTCATGTCGCCGCTGAACCGCACCCGCAGGTCCGCCACCGGCTCGCCCCCCTCGGTCCGCGGGTTCTGAAAGGCGATGTCGGCACCCATCTCGACCAGAGTCAGGTACAGGCCGTTGCGTGTCAGGTTCTGGCTGACCCCGGGAACCAGAATATCCGACCCCTCAATGATCAGCGCCGCACAGACCGGAAAAGCCGCACTCGACGGGTCGCGGGGCACCGCGACCGTCTGCGCTCGCAGTTCGGGCCGGCCAGTCAAGGTGATTACATTGCCCTCGTTGGTCTTTTCCACACTCAGCGCCGCACCAAATCCCAACAACATCCGCTCGGAATGATCCCGCGTCGGCTCTCTCTCGATGACCACGGTCTCGCCCGGCGCATTCAGCCCCGCCAGCAACACTGCCGACTTGACCTGCGCCGAGGCGACCGGCAGCGTGTATCGCACCGATTTCGGATTTGCCGCCCCCACCACTGTCATCGGCAAGCGCCCGCCCTTGCGTCCGTAAGCCTGCGCCCCAAACAGGCCCAGCGGGTCCGTCACCCGCCCCATCGGCCGCTTGCGCAAGCTGGCATCGCCGGTGAAGGTCGCGGTCATCGCCGTTGTGGCCATCGTGCCCATGATCAGCCGCACACCGGTGCCGGAATTGCCACAATCAATCACATCGGCAGGCTCGGTAAAGCCACCCACGCCCACCCCCTGCACCGACCATTCCCCCGGACCATGTTGCGTGACATCTGCCCCAAAAGCCCGCATAGCGCGGGCGGTATCCAGCACATCCTGCCCCTCCAACAACCCGGTGACCCGGGTCTCGCCCAGCGACATCGCCCCAAAGATCAGCGCCCGATGCGAGATCGATTTGTCGCCCGGAACCGATGCGATGCCCGTCAAGGGCCCCGATTTGCGGGCGGTCATGGGAATTGTGTCGCCGTGGCCTGACATCTTCACTCTCCTGCAAGGTCGGCGGTGTGATACAGCAAGGCCATGTCGGGGTCTACAGGCCTCAAAACCCGGTTTGATCGTCGGGTGCTTTCCCCTTGAATTTGCCCGACCAGCCTTGTATCCACCACCGTCCCGTCTATCATGACCCTTCAAGGCCGAAACCGGAGTTTGCCCCTATGTCCTGGACCGATGAGCGCGTCGAGACGCTCAAGAAAATGTGGGCCGAGGGTCAGTCGGCCAGCCAGATCGCCAAGGAACTGGGCGGAGTGACCCGCAATGCCGTGATCGGCAAGGTTCACCGCCTGGGCCTGTCCAATCGGGTCGGCCCTGGCGGAACCGAAGGAGAGGAAGAAGAACTGGCCGCGACAGTGCCGCCCATGGCCACATCTGCGGGGCTGGCATCCGCATCACAACCCGAACCAGCCGCCGAAATCGTCGCAGCCGACGATGATGCGCCGCCCGACGCTCAGCTAGAACTGCCAGAAAGCCCGGCAGTCAGCCCAAGTTCAGCCGCCGCGACCGTACCCGTCATCAGCCCGATCCCACTGCGCAAGGCGATCATCCCCGCAGGTCAACCGCTGCCGCCGCAACCGTCAGCAAATGAAATCAGCCCCGAAGCGCTTGCCTCGGTCCGCGAGGTCGAAAAGCGGGCCAAGAAGCTGAAACTGATGGAGCTGACCGAGCGGACCTGCAAATGGCCGATCGGTGACCCCGCAACCGAGGATTTCTGGTTCTGCGGCCTGCCCTCGGTTGGCGGCAAACCTTACTGCGAGGCCCATGTGGGCGTAGCGTTCCAACCGATGAGCGCGCGTCGTGACCGGCGGCGATAGCGGCAAGCCTTAGTCGAAGGCTTTGGCAAACAGGATTCAGTGATTTGCATCGGTATGCCAGTCGTCCCTAGCAAATTCACCTTGGGCAACCTCTCTGTACCCGATGGACTGGTAAAGTCGCAACGCCGGGCTGTCGGTGTCAGCTGCAATCAGGCTGATCGTATGGCGCGCCGCACCGCGTGCCATCGTCTCGGATTGGGTAAGCAGCTTACAGCCAAAGACCCTGCCAAGAAACCCCGAATAGGTCGCCAGCACGTTCAGATTCAACGACCCCCGTGCCATAGCCGCGGGATCCAGCAACGGAACCAGGATCGCCCTGCGGGCCGACCTGCTTCCACCAGAAATGTGGCGTCAGATGGTCTGCGGCCAAGTTGATTAACCTGGCCAGATGCCCGCCATCGGATGCTTTGGCCCTGCGGATCAACGTCTGCTTTCCTTGCTTGCCACCAATTTGCTCAGAACTCAAGAACCGCGCTCTTGCGCAACCAAGAAGGACTGACATCCGCGACAAGGTCTTCCGTTTCCCTGGACCCGAGCCGACACCAATGTTGACCGATCTGGAAGGCTGGACCAAGATCGAGGGCAATCCGATCATGAAGACGGGGGTGAAGACATGGGTACAGCACACCTCGGCCGACGGTTCTGTCATCAGTGGCACATGGGAGGCGACGGTGGGTACCTTGGCCACGGTCTACAGATTCGATGAGTTCGTGCATCTGTTTGCGGGACAGATTACCATCACGCCAGATGGCGGGATACCAGTGACGATGACTGCAAGCGATGCCTTTGCCGTCGAGCCCGGTTTTCAGGCACATGGGCGATTGATACGCCAGTCAGGACGCACTTCCGCATCAAGCCAAAGTCGTAAGTGGGCTGTGGTGGGCAGCTCTCTCGGTCCCACGGACCTGCCCGCCCGTCCGAACCCGCTGGACTTCCAGAGCGCGTTGCGTTGGGTCAGGTGAACCTGACCCAACGCAACGCGCAACTTTACCAACGACTTGCCTGTCTTGGATTGCACTCAATCTGAATCAGATGGAGTGCAACCCGCTCTAACCCAAATGACCATCGAACAACCTGTTTGTCGGTCAGCTGATCAAGGAGGAAATGCCGGCAGAAGCGCCAAACACCACCACAATCACCAGATCTCCGGGATCAATACCAAACGTCTACGACCGCCCGATCGCGAATGGGCTGCAGGGTCACCAGCACTTTGGGCTGCTGCCCCTGCAGCCATGGCGCGACCATACTGATCACGATCTCGACCGCACCCGAATGTTCCGGCAAAGGTCCCATTCGGCACCGACGGCCAGATTGCCAAACGGCAACGCAATGAGCCGCCCGTCCAATACCAACAACGCCTCGTCGGAATCAATCACACCCGTGACCATCACGATCTGAACCCCAATAAATGCCAGATACTGGATCGGGGATACATTCAACGCGGCAAGGCCGATGACCGCCAACAACACAGCAATCACCACTGGCGCGAGCCTGCACGGATAGGCCCGCTCGGTCAGCTATGCCGCCGACACCATCTCGTTGTCCATTTCCGCGGCCATCGGCGCGTGATCACGTCTCCCTCGACGACACCTTTGACCAGGTAGGTTCCGCACGGAAACATCATCGGCAAGGCACCAATCATCAACAGGGCCAGGGTAACCTCGGTCGCTGTGGTCAGTTCTATTCCGACCAAGGTACATTGCAAGAAATGCGGTCGTCACGCTGATATGGAGGCAGCGCAACATCGGCGGCAGGAATGTTTTCGTCTGGATTTGGCTTGTTATTGGAATTCATGCGTTGCTGCCGACCCTTTCCGCAGAATGTATATCACGCGGCTGCACCAGCGTCAGTCCCAGCAGCATCACCGGCAAAGCCGCCCATGTCCACGGCGAAAACCGCTCGCCCAGTAGCAGCATCGACCAAAACAATCCGGACGCTGTGACGATGTAAGAGGTTTGTGTCGCAAAGACCGCGCCCACCCGTGCCGCCAACCCAACATAGGTGGAATACAGCATCGCATGTAGAACCGATGACAGCACAAGGGCTTGCTCGGCCCGATCAAAGCGGGCCCACGGGTCGACCCATTGCTCTGTGAGGATCACAGCAGGAAAACACAAGATCATGCCCGCGAGCGATGCGCCAAACATGGCTTGCACCGGATCCATCCCGGCCATCCCGTAACGTGACACAAAGGTTCCCTCTACCGCATAAAAAAAAGGCCCAAGCAACGCCAGAGGCAGAAAGGCCAGCATCCCCGCCTCGGGTAGACTGGAGCGCGGCAATGCGATCAGCGCAACCCCCATTAAGCCTAGCAACAGCCCTGCCAGACGGCGGCGCTCAAACCGGTCTGTCCGCAACAGCAATGTCATGGGGTAAGACAGCAGTGGCACGGTCGAAATCAAGATAGACATGATTCCCGCCGGCAATTGCACCACCGAAGTGTAAAAGGTAAAGTTCGGGATTAGCGTTCCAACCATCGCGACCACGCCGTAGAACACCAACGCCCGCCGCGTCAGCACCAGTCGCTTGCTGCGCGCCAGCGTCACTGTACCCAGAACCACAGAACAGATCACCAACTGCCAAAAGATCAGCGCAAACGGCCCAGTCCCGTTCGAGGCGGCGATTTTCCCCAGGGGTTGGGTCGATCCCCAACCGATGCCCAGCACCACGAGCAGCCCCAAATCTTTCCAATCCGCCACGGTCATGCCTCTCTTGCCAGTGCCAACCAACCCCAAATGATGGCCGCTGTCCTGCCTCGTTGCGACATTGCCGCCACGTCCCGTGCCATTCGATCAGGTTTTGTCGCCCCGGCAAGACCGGCTTTGCCGGCAGCATTGCAGCCCCGGCGCGCAGATCAGTCCGAAACCGCCTGGAGCCGTGCAGGGTTTCCACACATTGGCCTGCACCGTGTGGACAAGACTGTACGTCCGCATGGTGATTCGCAGCCCTAGCATCGGGGTAGAAGTCATGTGATTGCAGGAGAGCCGATGACGGCCTTGTCGTCCTTCTCTGATGGAACAGCGGACGCCCCAGTCGATCAGCCCGATCCATCAGCAGCATCTACCCGCCTTAGCCGCCGATGATAGTCGTCCGCCATGCGTCCAAGCAGAGATTCGTTGTTTGGCCAACGGATTTGGCTCTCGTT
>JBAXXO010000150.1:0-8019 GCA_037127855.1 Alphaproteobacteria bacterium | reverse complement strand
TGCGTCGATTTCGTCAGTGTATGTTTCTGGATCTGTCCCTACCGCATCACCAGCCTGAGGACGACCGTCGTTTTTGGTACCGTTTTGAGCGATACCGATGTTTGCATCAGCGCCCCAAACAACGTCAGCGGCAGCGTAGCCTGCAGTCATCGTCAGCATCGTCGTAGCAAGAAGAATTTTTTTCATGGTTTCCCTCGTTGTCTCATCAAGGTGTGGCCCAACTCAGGAAGTCTGAACTGGGTATGCACCTTGTTTCGTCCTTCGGGCTGTTGATTGCAACGCGAGTCCGCTGGTGGCAGGGCTATCGCAAAACCATTGGTGCAGCTTTGCCACAGTTATGCTGCGGTCCGGCCCCGGCAATGGTCATGTTGGTCTGGGTTTGCCCAGGCTAGCGCCGCACATTCGTGTCCTTGGGTTTGGCAATAGCGGGGTGTGACCAAGGTCGTGGCGGTGTTTTCGCGCCCAAAGCCTTTGCCAACAATGTTTCCTTGCCGCAATCCTTGCGAACTGCAAGGTTTCCGCTGTGTTGGCAAGCTCTGGCTCTTGGCACGTAGCAGGGTGTGGGCTAGACATCAGCGCAGTTGCTTTCGGGGGGCCCCATGCGATTGTACCTTAACACCGACGCTGTACTGGCACTTGCCCTTGTCACACTGCTGACGGCATGCGGTGGCGGTGCCGGCAGTGGGCTGTTCGGCGGTGCGGCATCCAGCCAGTCACAAGCCGTGCCGGGTGGTGCAACATCAACGGGCCCGGGCACATCCGAGGGGACAACGATACGCAGTTTGTTTGCGCGCGCCGAAGACCCGAACACAACGGTCAAGGTCAACAAATACATCTGGAACGCGGCACTGGATGTGCTGTCATTCCTGCCCGTGCAATCGGTCGATCCGTTCACGGGGGTGATCGTGACGGGCTATGGCCGCCCGCCGGGCGGCGGACGTGCCTACCGCGCAACGATCTTTGTGCAAGACGTCGCTCTGGACGCCCGCAGCCTGAAATTGGCGATGCAGGTGCAAGGCGGTGGACCTGTTGATGCAGCCACAATTCGCGCGGTCGAAGACGCCATTCTGACCCGTGCACGTCAACTGCGTGGGGCCGACGCAAGACTGTAATTCGCGCGCTGACACGTCTCGCGGTCGGGGAATGACGCATCGCTCTGGACCTTTGACCCGCCCGCAGTGTAATTCGGGGCAGAGTTGGAAAGAGGCCGGACATGTCACGCTATGAACCTGCGGTGATCGAAGCAAAGTGGCAAAAAGCATGGGATGCGGCCCAGATCTTTGCCGCATGGCATGATCCTTTGCGGCCCAAGTATTATGTGCTGGAAATGTTTCCCTACCCGTCGGGACGCATCCATATGGGGCATGTGCGCAACTATACGATGGGCGATGTTGTAGCGCGGTACAAGGCGGCACAGGGGTTCTCGGTGCTGCATCCGATGGGCTGGGATGCCTTTGGAATGCCTGCTGAAAACGCCGCGATGGAGCGGGGTGGTCATCCTCGCGACTGGACCTATGGCAATATCGCAGACATGCGCGCGCAGATGAAGCCGCTGGGGCTGTCGATCGACTGGAGCCGCGAATTCGCGACCTGTGACCCGGAATACTATGGCCAGCAGCAAAGCATGTTCATCGACATGATGGCGAGTGGTCTGGTGTATCGCAAGGCGGCGGTGGTCAACTGGGATCCGGTCGATATGACGGTTCTGGCCAACGAGCAGGTGATTGATGGCAAGGGCTGGCGGTCGAATGCCACAGTTGAACGGCGCGAGTTGACGCAGTGGTTTTTCAAGATCAGCGATTATTCCGCCGAGTTGCTAAGCGCCTTGGACGGATTGAAGGACTGGCCTGAAAAGGTTCGCCTGATGCAGGCAAACTGGATTGGCCAAAGCCGTGGGTTGCAGTTTGCTTTTGCGACGGTGGGTGCCCCTGCGGGGTTTGACACGCTGGAGGTTTACACGACACGGCCTGACACTTTGCTGGGGGCGAGTTTTGCGGCGATTTCGCCAGATCATCCGCTGGCAAAAGCTTTGGAGGCGGAGGACCCGGCCATTGCAGCCTTTGTCGCCGAGTGTCGCAAGGGCGGCACGTCGGCGGAGGCGCTTGAGACGGCGGAGAAGCTGGGGATGGATACCGGGGTGCGGGTGCGGCATCCGATGGACCCGGAATGGGAAATGCCGGTCTATATCGCCAACTTTATCCTGATGGACTACGGGACGGGGGCGATCTTCGGCTGCCCGGCGCATGACACACGCGATCACGAGTTTGCATCGAAATACGGCTTGGGGATCAAGCCAGTGTTTATTCCTGAGTCGCAGGACTTCGCGACAGAATTGATGGATTTGCCGTGGATTCCGTACAAAACCGAGTCTGTTCGCTATATCCTTGGTTTTGCTGGCGAGGCCGTTCAGACCGGTGAAGAGGCCGTGGCGGCGGCGATTGCGTTTTGCGAGGCAAAGGGGATTGGCCGCGGCGTGACCAACTACCGCCTGCGCGACTGGGGAATTTCGCGGCAGCGCTATTGGGGTTGCCCGATCCCCGTGGTGCATTGCGAGGCATGTGGCGTGGTGCCCGAGAAGAAAGAGAACCTGCCGATTGAACTGCCCTATGATGTGACCTTCGACATTCCGGGCAATCCGCTGGACCGGCACCCCACCTGGCGTCACACGACATGCCCGAACTGCAACGCCCCGGCGCGGCGCGAGACGGATACCATGGACACGTTCATGGATTCCTCGTGGTACTTTGCCCGCTTCACCGCACCACATGCCAAGACCCCGACCGATGCGGCCGAAGTGGATTACTGGATGAATGTGGACCAGTATATCGGCGGTATCGAGCATGCGATTCTGCACCTGCTGTATTCCCGCTTCTTTGCCCGCGCCATGCACGCGACAGGGCATTTGCCAGCCAAAGCAATAGAGCCATTCAATGCACTGTTCACACAAGGCATGGTGACGCATGAGATCTATCTGACCCGCGACGCCAATGGGCGGCCCATCTACCACCTGCCCGAGGATGTCAGAAAGGTGCCCATTGACGGCAATCTGGTCCCTGTTCTGAAAAGCAGGTTGGCGGATATCAACCTAGACCCCGACGCCACAGAAATCCCCGACGATGCACTTCAGGCGATCAGCCTGCTGGCCGATATGCAGGTCGAGGTGATCCCCTCGGCCAAGATGTCAAAGTCGAAAAAGAACGTCGTCGATCCGGTGAACATCATTGCGGCCTTTGGTGCGGATACGGCGCGGTGGTTCGTGATGTCGGACAGCCCACCGGAGCGGGATGTGGAATGGACGGCCTCTGGGGCCGAGGCGACCCACAAGCATCTGGCGCGGGTCTGGACGTTGTGCGCGCGGATTGGCGACATGCCAGGCGATCACAAGGGCGAGGGCGATGACGTCTTGATCCGCGCCACCGCACGCGCCATTCATGAGGTGACGGAGGCAATCGAGGGCTTTGCCTTCAACAAGGCCATCGCCAAACTATATGAATTCACCAACACCCTCAGCAAGGCCAACGCCAGCACCGGCGCGATGAAAGCAGCCATCCGGACACTGGCCCAGTTGATGCAGCCGATGACACCACATATCGCAGAATCCATCTGGTCAGTGCAGGGCGGAAATGGGTTGTGTGCTTTGGCCCCTTGGCCCAAGGCAGACCCGGCGCTGCTGGTAGAGGATACTGTCACTCTGCCGATACAGATCAATGGCAAGCGGCGGGCAGAAATCAACGTGCCCGCACAGATGAGTCCGACAGAGGTTGAAAAGATCGCCCTCGCGAACGAGGACGTGCAGAAGTTTCTGGCGGGTGCGACCATCAAAAAGCTTATCGTCGTTCCGGGACGTATCGTCAATGTGGTTGTCTAGCCGCCGCAACCTGGTGCTTATGCTGGTATTGACCGGGTGCGGGTTTAGGCCTGCACTTGGTACGGACGGTGCCGCGCAGAAACTGATGGGACGAATTTGGCCATCTGATCCCAAGGATCAGTACGGCTTTGATTTCGTCAAGCAGATCGAGGCAAGACTTGGACGGGTAGAGGCACGCGACTACGATCTGACTTATGATTTCGCCATCAGTACAGATGGCGTTGCGCTGACGTTAGACGGGGCCACGACACGCTACAACATGATCGGAACAGTGACCTGGACGCTGACGCGCCATCGCGACGGACTAAGGATGGCTGGGGGCAGTGTCGATAGCTTTGCCTCCTACTCGGCAACCGGGTCCACAGTGGCAGGGGTATTTGCGCGCGAGGATGCCGGGCGGCGGTTGATGACCCTGTTGGCAGATCAGGTTGTCGCGCGGATTCTGGCAGCCTCGACATCGTTTCCGGCATGAAACTGTCAGGAACCGAGGCGAGCCGATACTTGGCCAAGCCTGACCCAAAGCGGCCTGCGCTGTTGATCTTTGGTGCCGATGCGATGCGTGTGGCATTGACGCGGCAAGAGGTCATTTCTGCATTGATTGGGGCGTCGGGTGAAGAAGAAATGCGGCTGACGCGCATTGCCGGTGCGGCGTTGCGCAAGGACGGGGCATTGCTGCTGGATGCCATCAAGTCGATCAGCTTTTTTCCCGGCCCTCGTGTGGCCTTTGTTGAGGATGCCACGGATACGACCAGCGACGCAGTTTTGTCAGCATTGCGGGAGTGGTTGCCAGGTGATGCAAACATCGTTGTCACTGCCGGAAACCTGACCGCCAAAAGCACTTTGAAAACCCTGATTGAAAAACACCCGTCGGCAGTATCCATCGGTTTGTCCGACGACCCGCCGCGCCGTGATGAGGTCGAGGCGCTGTTGTCAAAAGTCGGGCTTTTGCGGATCGAACCCGCTGCGATGGCCGAGGTCATGACACTGTCGCAGGCTTTGGGCCCGGGTGACTTTCGCCAGACCCTGGAAAAGATCGGCCTGTTCAAGCATGGCGATTCGACGGCCCTGACGGCGGCTGAGGTATGGGATCTTGCGCCTGGAACCTTCGAGACGGATGTTCTGGACGTCGTGGCTGCGGCCTTGGATGGCAAGCCCGTCGAACTTGGGATGCTTATGCGACGGATCGAGGCGCAGGGCGTAGCTGCGGTAACCCTTTGCATCCAGACACTGCGATATGTGCAGGCGCTGCATGTGGCGGCAAGCGATCCGGGCGGCCCGTCTGCCGGGATCGGTAGGGCCTTTGGGTTCGGCAACCGCCGGCCACAGATGCAGGCACAAGCCACGAAATGGGGTGGGCGGGCGTTGGAGCAGGCTTTGTCGCTGTTGATCGAGACGGACATGACGCTCAGGTCTACCTCGCGCGCACCTGCCATGTCTGTGATGGAACGGGCACTGTTGCGTATCGCGATGATGAAACGCTAGCCAACCTGACCTCTGACTGAAGTGAGTATTTGA
This sequence comes from Alphaproteobacteria bacterium, assembly GCA_037127855.1. Taxonomy (GTDB): domain Bacteria; phylum Pseudomonadota; class Alphaproteobacteria; order Rhodobacterales; family Rhodobacteraceae; genus Stagnihabitans. Next base: position 2,636 of record JBAXXO010000150.1, on the reverse strand, counting down.
GCCAGTATGAACGGGGGATCAAGGTGCTGGACAGCCCAAAATCTCCACCGAGTGGCTTTGACCGATGATGGTCACGGTCACGCCACTTCGCTCCAGCGCAAAGGGGGCGCCAGTGACCGGGACGAAATCAGCGGCCGCGGTCAGGATATTGCCCGTCCGACTGGTTGTCGCACCGGCGACCCAGACGGTCTTGTCAGCCGTCTCGAACACAACCGTTTCAGGCGCACCTTGCGAGGGCAGATCGATTTGGGCCGAAACCTGCAGCCCGTCGTTGATCGGAGCAATGTGACAGGCAATCCTGGTCAGCCCGGCTTTGGATGCGGTGATGGGACCGCGCAGCAACGCTGCTGCGATGCGCGGGTCAGATTCGCCGCCCAAAGGTTGCGTCAGGATCAGGGTGGCAGGCATGCAGATATCCTTGCAAATCCCAAGCTGCATCTGGAGCTGCAATGCTACGGGCTTGGCCGGGTCAGCGGGTATCACCTCCAGCGGCAGAAGCAATTCGTCACGATAGCCGATGCTTTGCAGTCCGTTCAGCGTGAAGACCCGTGGACTGGGCCAATGGAACCGAATGGCAGCCACGTTGTGCGAACCGGACCAATCGAAATGCGGCGGGATTCCCGTCTCGCCAGGCGCGCGCCAATAGGTTTTCCAATCCGGCGCCAGGGTCAGGTCCAGGCCGGCCATGTAGTGCCCAGATGTCATTTGTGACCCGGGCAGGATCGCCGCTGATAACACATCCTGCTGCGTCTGTGCCTGAGCCTCGGATGCAAGCGCCATCAGCAATAAGAGGAAAAGCTTTTTCATCGTTACATCATAGTCAAGCGAATGGGGCAGGGGAATTCACTTTCCAGCGACATCCGCGCAAAAACGCCTAAAGATGAACCGAGGGGGTTGAGCGAAACGAAAACTGGGATCATCCTCGACGAAACCCGTGACGGAGGCTTCTTGGTGGATCTTGCTGGAAAGTTGCTGATAGCGATGCCTGCCATGGGCGATGAGCGCTTTGCCCGCTCAGTCATTCTGATCTGCGCTCATACCGATGAGGGAGCGATGGGCCTGATCATCAACAAACCCGTGCCGGATTTCAGCTTTTCCGACCTGCTGGGACAATTGAAGATCACAGGCCGTGGTCAGGGCCGCGACATTCGGGTACATTTCGGCGGACCGGTCGAGCGTGGCCGTGGCTTTGTATTGCATTCGAACGACTATACCTGCGGCAATGCGACCACACATCTTCAAGGCGGCTTTGGAATGACCGGCACAATGGATGTCTTGGAGGCCCTTGCAAAGGGAGGGGGTCCGCGTCATGCGCTGTTGGCGCTTGGATACGCTGGTTGGGGGCACGGGCAGTTGGAAAACGAGATTGCGCGCAATGACTGGTTGTTGTCGGACCCGCATCAGGATTTGGTGTTTTCGCACCAAGACAGCCGCAAATGGGTCGGGGCGATGCGGGGAATGGGAATAGATCTGATCTCATTGTCGCCAAGGGCGGGTCGCGCCTGAACCATTGCCACGGTGCCTCGTACAATGGCAGATCCCTGCATAGGGGTGCGATCAGGTCTAGGCTCAGAACCCATTAACAGGCCGCTGAAATAGTCAGCGAGCCGGAACGGTTTCTCTGCGACATCAACGATGGCGCTTCTTACTCGGCTGGTTTGGTTGAAGGGCATGCGCCTGCGTCATGTGTTCGTCGTGTCATGTGGCCAGCAGCCTTGGCAGTCTGGCGAGGTTGTTGGCGGCCATCGTCAGCATGAAGCGGGACCGCACCCGTTCGACGCCGCGATAGAGGGTTTGGGCCATGCCGCCACTGGTTTTGGCCCCGCCGAAGGTGAGGAGGATCAGACAACGATCCGGGGGATCGTTGTCCCGACGCAAGTCGATCCGCTTGCGGTGCTTGATCGACTGGGCGTAGCCCTCGTGTCGGGTGGTCCGACCGTCGATCGCTGAATGTCGTGATGCCTGCGCGACATGTGGGGTCACACAGGCCTTGCGCAGATCGGCGACGAACCCGGCGGCGGCGTAGCCCTTGTCCGCCCCCGGCGTCAGCCGCCGGGTCGACCCGGGCGAATGGCGATGGACCATGTCCAGCGCGGCGCTGCGTTCGGCATGACCATCCGCCTGTGTCAGGTCGCTCTGCACGATCAGGCCGCTGCGGTTTTCCATCCGTGCATGCCCCATGCAACACAGCATCGCACCCGTTCCGGGCGACGTCTTGTAAAGCCGGGCTTGCGGGTCCGTGGCCGAGATATGGGTGGCATTCGAGCGCGTCTCGCCCTTGAAGTCGATTTCGGCATTGCGGCTCGGACGGGTGGGGCGGGGCATCAGGTCGGTCTCGGTTTTGGCAGGCTGGGTCTCAGGGGGGAGGTATCTGGCGCAGGTGGTTCGCCGGGCCCACCATCATCAGGCAGACTGCCCTCTGGCTTGGGCTGAAAGCTCTTCATCGCGGCCCAGGCTTTGATCAGGGTGCCGTCGACCGAGAAATGCTCATCCGACAACAACGGCGCCACTTCGCGATGCGCCAAGATCGCCGCCATCACCTTGCGTGACATCTCGGTGGTCATCAGCCGGTCGCGGTTCGTCGTGAACACCGTCGGAACCCAGACGGGGTCATCAATGCCCAGTCCCATGAACCA
>JBAXXO010000149.1:0-8172 GCA_037127855.1 Alphaproteobacteria bacterium | reverse complement strand
GCCTCGGTCTTGTTCTACAGGGCGTGGAAATGGCCGCTTTGGGTGGTGATCGCCGTCCTTGCACCGATCATGTCGGTCGAGTTGATGTTTCTGGCCGCGAACCTGACCAAGTTGCTGGAGGGCGGCTATGTGCCGGTTCTGATGGCCAGCACCATGTGCTTGTTGATTTGGATCTGGGTCAAGGGCACCAACCATGTCAAGCGCAAGGCGGCGGACTCGGCCATCTTGCTGACCAAGCTGATCGCCATGCTGGCCAAGTCGAAGCCAATCGCAGTGCCCGGCACGGCGGTTTTTCTGACGCAGGACCCCGATACAGCCCCTTCGGCGATGCTGCACAATCTGAAACATAACCGGGTCTTGCACAGCCAGAACTTCATCGTCACCGTCACGGTTGCGCCCACCCCGACGGTGTCGGATGCGAACCGCATCACGCTGGAGAGGTTGAGCGACAACTTTCTGCGGGTTATCCTGACCTTTGGTTATATGGAAACGCCGAATGTCCCAAAGGCCCTGTCACTGGCCCGCAAACGGGGTGAAAAATTTGATATCATGACCACCTCGTTCTTTCTGAACCGCCGCAGTTTCAGATCTGCCCGGCATCAGGGCCTGCCATTCTGGCAGGAACGGGTTTTTATCGCCATGTCGAAATCGGCAGCCGATGCCACGGCGTTTTACTGCCTGCCATCCAACCGCGTGGTCGAGATGGGCCAGCAGATGGCGATCTGACGGCTGTGGGAGCCCATGCGTGGGAGCCCGCAAAGTCATATCTATCCCAACACCTTACTTGCTGCCGTTGATCGCATTTTGACCTTTGCTGCGGCCATGGCACGGTTTTGGAAGGCTGGGGGCGGCGTAAGGAAGAAAGGGAATATTTAGAGCGGGTTGCACTCAATCTGATTCAGATTGAGTGCAACCCAAGACAGGCAAGTCGTTGGTAATGTTGCGAGTTGCGTTCAATCAGGTGAACCTGATTGAACGCGACTCGCTCTAGGCCAAAATGAAAGGCAAAGGTCGGGCCAGGCGGCTGGGTCAGATGGCTGGGGCGGGGGACGTGAGGGACTGCAGGGCGCGGGCGGCGATGGCAAAGCTGTGCAGGCGGGCTGCGTGGTCGTGGATCATGCCGGTCAAAAGCAGTTCATCTGGGCTGTAGCGCGTGATCAGGGCCCGAAGCTGTGCGGTGACCGTTGGGGGCGCGCCGGTGGCGGCGACAGACAGGGCCGCGGTCACGCCGTCCATCACATGGGGCGGGATTTCGGACAGGTCGTATTGCGGCTTTGGCAGTTTTCCGGGGCGGCCAGAGCGCAGGCGGGCAAAGGCCAGAATTTGGGACGAGCGCAGAAAGGTGGCCTCGGCATCGGTATCGGCGGCGCACAGGCCCACCGCCATCATGAAATAGGGTTGGTCGAGATGGGCCGACGGGCGGAAGGTGGTGCGGTAGATCTGGGCCGCCTGCTCGAGTTGCGCCGGCGCAAAATGGCTGGCAAAGGCATAGGGCAGGCCCAACCAAGCCGCCAACTGCGCTCCATAAAGGCTGGAGCCGAGGATCCAGACCGGCACCTGCGTATTCTGCCCCGGAAAAGCGCTGACGCTGTCCTGAGATGTGCCGGGGCCAAGGTAGTGAATAAGTTCTTGCACATCCTGCGGGAATTCATCGGAGGCCTGCATATGCCGGCGCAGCGCCCGTGCCGTGGCCATGTCGGTGCCCGGTGCGCGGCCAATGCCAAGGTCGATACGACCCGGAAACAGGCTGGCCAAGGTGCCAAACTGTTCGGCAATCACCAAAGGCGCATGGTTGGGCAGCATGATGCCCCCGGACCCGACGCGAATTCTTTGCGTGCCGGCAGCAATATGGCCGATCACCACCGCCGTCGCCGCCGAAGCAATGCCCGGCATGTTGTGATGTTCGGCCAGCCAGAAGCGGTGATAGCCTGCGGCCTCGGCAAGGCGGGCGAGGTCGAGGCTGTTGGCAAGGGCCTGAGCGGTGGTGCTGCCCTCGGGCACCGGGGCGAGGTCGAGGAGGGAGTATTTCATGACCTCTGCCTAAGCCAGAAACGGCGCCGCGTCAAAGGCAAGCGCACTGATGGCGGTCAGGATGGCGATGGTTTGCACGGGCGTCGGTGGTTGGCCGGATTGGGGCCCGCGGCATGGCGCGCAGGAACCGGCCGCGGGGGGGGATCGCAGAGGTGATCGGTCCGTCGGCGGGTCTATTCAGCCGCGACCGACGGGTTATTGGGGTGCATCGTCCAATTGGCATAATCACCGACCTTGCGACCAGTGCGCTCGTCGAGCGCGCCCTTGGGCAGTTCGACCATGGTGATGCAATCTTGCACCGGGCAGACATTGACGCACAAGTTGCAAGCGACGCATTCGTCATCCTTGACGGTGAACTTGCGATCCGACGACATGGCGATGGCCTGATGGCTGGTATCTTCGCAGGCGGCAAAGCAGCGGCCGCACGAGATGCAGGCGTCGGGGTCAATGCGGGCCTTGGTCACATAGTTCAGGTTCAGGTCCTGCCATTCGACGAAATTGGGTACGGCGCGGCCGACGAGGTCGGAAAGTTCCATGCCCTTGTGGTCGAGATAGTCCGACAGGCCCGAGATCATTTCCTGAACGATCTTGAAGCCATAGGTCATTGCCGCCGTGCAGACCTGTACATTGCCGGCACCCAGCGCCATGAACTCGGCCGCGTCGCGCCAAGTGGTGACGCCGCCGATGCCAGAGATTGGCAGACCGCGCGTGTCGTGGTGGCGGGCAATCTCGGCCACCATGTTCAGGGCGATGGGTTTGACGGCGGGGCCGCAATAGCCGCCATGCGACCCCTTGCCGTCGATCATCGGGAAGGGAGAAAAGTGGTCGAGATCGACATTGGTGATCGATTTCACGGTGTTGATCAGCGACACCGCATCCGCCCCGCCCTTGGCCGCCGCTGTGGCGGGTGGCAGGATCGAGGTGACATTGGGCGTCAGTTTGACGATGCATGGCATGCGGCTGTAGTGTTTGACCCAGCGCGTGACCATTTCGATATAGTCGGGGACCTGCCCCACCGCCGAGCCCATGCCGCGTTCGGCCATACCATGCGGGCAGCCGAAGTTCAACTCGACCCCGTCGGCCCCGGTATCCTCGATGCGGGCGAGAATGTCGCGCCATGCGTCCTCGGTACAGGGCACCATCAGGCTGATGACCATTGCGCGGTCGGGCCATTTGCGTTTGACCATCTTGATCTCGTCAAGGTTGATCTGCAGCGGACGGTCGGTGATCAGTTCGATGTTGTTCAGGCCCAAAAGCCGCCGATCGGCCCCCAAGACTGCGCCATAGCGCGGGCCCGAGACGTTGACGATGGGCGGACCCTCAGACCCCAATGTTTTCCACACCACACCGCCCCAGCCAGCCTGAAAGGCGCGTTCGACATTATAGGCCTTGTCGGTTGGCGGGGCCGAGGCCAGCCAGAACGGATTGGGGGATTTGATGCCGATGAAGTTGGAGGAGAGGGATGCCATGATCTGTCCTTTGTCGGGCCGGGATCAACCGGATGGTTTCATCAAGGCGAGGTGAATGGCCTCGGCCGCGTCGCGCCCCTCGGCAACGGCGGTCACGGTCAGATCCTCGCCGCCCGCGGCACAGTCGCCACCGGCCCAGACCTTGGCCAGCGGGCCGGATTTGGCGATCTTGCGGCCTTGCAGGACGATGTCGTCCGGCATGCGCGACAAGGTCTGGCCAATGGCCTTGAACACCTGATCTGCCTTCAGGGTGAAGGTTTCGCCGCTGGGATGGGCAAAGGTTACGGCCTGGGCGTCGATGGAAACGGGGGCTGCGCCATACAGGATGTTCACGCCGCAGGCCGCAGCATGATCTTGTTCGTAGAGGCTGGCGCTCATCTGTGCCTTGGCGCGACGGTAGACCATGGTGACGGTCTGCGCGCCGAGTAGTTTGGCTTGCACGGCCGCGTCGACCGCCGTCATGCCGCCACCAATCACCACCACGTCGCGACCGACGGGCAGTTGCGATTTATCGGCCGCCTGTCGGAGGTCGGCGATGAAATCGACAGCGTTGCGGACATGGGGCAGGTTTTCGCCGGGCAGGTCGAGCGCGTTGACCCCGCCGAGGCCGATGCCCAGAAAGACGGCATCATAATCGGCCTGCAGTTGGGAAAGGCTGATGTCGCGGCCAAGTTCGCCGGCCTTGATCGTGATGCCGCCGATCTTCAGCAGCCATTCCACCTCGCGCGCGGCAAAGTTGTCCGCGGTCTTGTAAGCGGCGATGCCGTATTCGTTCAGCCCGCCCGGTTTGGCGCGGCGTTCATAGATCGTCACGTCATGGCCATGCAGCGCCAGACGGTGTGCCGCCGACAGGCCGGCTGGCCCGGCGCCGACGACGGCCACGTGCTTGCCGCTGTCCGCCGCACGCTGACACGGGTGGCTGCCGCGTTCCATCAGCGTATCGGTGGCAAAGCGCTGCAAGCGGCCGATCTCGACTGGCTTTCCCTCGGCCACTTCACGCACGCAAACCTCTTCGCACAGGGTTTCGGTCGGGCAGACGCGGGCACACATGCCGCCCAGGATGTTCTGGGCAAAGATTGTTCGGGCTGCGGCCTCGGGCGTGCCGGTGGCGATTTGGCGGATGAACAGCGGAATGTCGATCGAGGTCGGACAGGCCGTCATGCACGGCGCGTCATGGCAGAAGTAGCAGCGGTCGGCGGCAACAAGTGCCGCGTGCGGGCCCAGCATCGGTGCACTGTCGGCAAAATTGGCGGCAATCGCCTCGGACGGCAAGCGATGGGCGGCGATGCCGGGGGTCAGGGGGGAATTGGACACGCGACACCTCCATCATCTTGGGCCTTTTAGGGCTGGCCCTGCCTACCCAAACAGGCTGACACAGTGGATTTCTTTTATCAAATGGTAAACAATCGCCGCATCAAGAATCTGAGTTCAAAGGCGGTGGGTGCCTTTGCACTAACATCCCTGCTTTTCCTTCAGGCGCGGAGCGGATATAGATTGTCGGGAAGAGAGCGCTGCGCGCAGTGGTCCAGCCCGCAAAACAACACGCGACGTCAACAGGGGACGGCATGAGCAAACATTCTACAGATGCAGACGTAACTTTCATCGCAGCCCTTGCCGAGCTGTTGAACAAGAATGGCCTGACCGAGTTGTCGGTCAAACGCGAATATGGCGACAGTGACAGTCTGGAGGTGCGCGTGGTGAAACAAGCCGCCGTCGTTGAGATGGCGCAGGCGCCGGCTGTACAATATGCCGCCCCGGCAGCGGCACCCGCTGCGGCAGCGCCTGCGGCCGAGTTGAGTGACGATCCGGCGCAGCATACGGGTGCGGTGACCTCGCCCATGGTGGGCACGGTCTATCTTTCGGCGGAGCCGGGGGCTGCGGCCTTTGTCAGCATCGGCTCGACGGTGACCGAGGGGCAGACAGTGCTGATCATCGAGGCGATGAAAACCATGAACCACATCCCGGCCCCCAAATCGGGCGTGGTCAAGCGGATCGTCGTGTCGGACGGGCAGGCGGTGGAATATGGCGCGCCTTTGTTGATCATCGAGTGAGGGGCTGATTTTGGGACAGGCTATCTTTGACAAGATCCTGATTGCCAACCGGGGCGAGATTGCCCTGCGTGTGATCCGCGCCTGCCGCGAAATGGGCATCAAATCGGTGGCAGTGCATTCGACGGCGGACGCCGATGCGATGCATGTGCGCATGGCGGACGAGTCGGTTTGCATCGGGCCGGCCTCATCGACGCAGAGTTATTTGAACAAGGCCGCGATCATATCGGCCTGCGAGATAACGGGCGCACAGGCGGTGCATCCTGGCTATGGGTTCCTGTCGGAGAATGAGGCTTTCGCACAGGCCTTGCAGGATCATGACATCGTGTTCATTGGCCCGACCGCCGAGCATATCCGGATCATGGGCGACAAGATCACCGCCAAGGAAACTGCCAAGGCACTGGGCATTCCGGTGGTGCCGGGATCGGACGGCGGTGTGGCCGATTATGAATCGGCGATTGGTGTCGCGGCCAAGATCGGCTTTCCAGTGATCATCAAGGCAACGGCAGGCGGCGGTGGGCGCGGCATGAAGGTGGCCCGCAATGCCGAAGAACTGGAGATCGCCTTTCGCACCGCCCGGTCAGAGGCCAAGGCCGCATTTGGCAATGACGAAGTCTATATCGAGAAATACCTGCAAACCCCGCGTCATATCGAAATTCAGATCTTTGGCGACGGCAAGGGGCACGCGGTACATCTGGGCGAGCGTGATTGCAGCCTGCAACGCCGCCACCAAAAGGTCTTTGAGGAGGCGCCCGGCCCCGTCATCACGCCTGCCTTGCGCGCCAAGATCGGCAAGGTCTGTGCCGATGCCGTTGCCAAGATCAACTATATCGGTGCCGGGACCATCGAGTTTCTGTACGAGGACGGCGCGTTCTTTTTCATCGAGATGAACACGCGATTGCAGGTTGAACACCCGGTGACCGAGGCGATCTTTGGCGTCGATCTGGTACGCGAACAGATCCGGGTGGCGTCGGGCCTGCCCTTGTCGTTCGAGCAAAGCGATCTGGAGATCAACGGCCACGCCATCGAGGTCAGGATCAACGCCGAGCGCCTGCCCGACTTTGCCCCGCGTCCGGGCAAGGTCAAGGTATTTCACGCCCCCGGTGGTCTGGGGGTTCGGATGGATTCGGCGTTGTATGGCGGCTACGCGATCCCGCCCTATTACGACAGCCTGATCGGCAAACTGATCGTCCATGGCCGCGATCGGCCCGAGGCGCTGGCGCGGCTGCGGCGGGCCTTGGGCGAGTTGATCATCGACGGAATTGAAACCACCATTCCGCTGTTCGAGGCGCTGCTGGCTGAACCGGACATTCAGAACGGTAGCTACAACATCCATTGGCTGGAAAAATGGCTGGAGTCGCAGTTCGGCGCATGAAAGGGCGCACCCCGCCGGGTTGGGGCACTGACCAGATGACTGCCGCATCGGTTGCAAATTCCTGACCAGGAATTTGGCCTGTATCCAAGTGAACCGACCATGAGCCTGACCCCCGAACTTTTGCTTGGTGCCTATGGAATAGGAATTTTTCCCATGGCGGAAACGCGCGAGGGCACAGCGATCCACTGGATTGAGCCGCGCCTGCGCGGCGTGTTTCCGTTGGACCGTTTCCACATTTCGCGCAGTCTGGCACGGCATATCAGCAAGGCCACGGTCACCGTGACCGTGGACCGGGCCTTTGATGAGGTGATGGCAGGCTGCGCGGGGCGCGAAACGACATGGATCAATGCGGAAATCGTCAAGGCCTATAGCCTGTTGCACGCGCAGGGCGACGCCCATTCGCTGGAGGTCTGGCAGGGCGGGGATTTGGTCGGCGGGGTCTATGGCGTCGTCATCGGAGCAGCGTTTTTTGGGGAAAGCATGTTTTCGCGGGTCGACAATGCGTCAAAGCTGGCGCTGGCCTATCTGGTGCATCGGTTGCGTACCGGGGGGTTCATGCTGTTTGACACGCAATTTCTGACGCCGCATCTGGCCAGTTTGGGGGCAGTGGAAATCAGCCGGGCCGTCTATCGGCGCCGCTTGGCCGATGCCGTCCGGATGTCTGCCAGTTTCTACCCCGAAGGCTATCCACCCGAACCTTCGGCGGGCGCGGTCGTGGCGGGCATATCGGCCTCCGGCACATCGCAGCGCAACACCCAGACGTCATAACGCGGATTGTCCAGCGCCGACAAAGCGGGCGAAGAGGCGATCATCCACCCCTTGAAGGCGGGTTCTTTCGCTTCGCTGTCAAGGATCGTTAAATGGGCATAGGCCTCGCCAGTCGGCAGGTCAGAGGGGTAGCGGCAATCGTCAAGTTGGATGGTCAGACGGCCTGAAGTCTTGGATTGCCCGCTGGCCAGATCGTAATCCGTCACGATGCCCGACGACTTGTCCAACATCCGCAGCATGACGCCTTTGGCATGCAGGATCTCAGCCCCTGCCGGCCCAGCCAGCGTCAGCACAAGTGCCAGTACGCGCAGCCTCATGGTTTGGCCGGGTCGGATTTGCCGCCGACAAATTTCATCAGCAATTGCACCAGCGACACCGCACCTTGAGTATCCTCGATCTCGTCACCAGGGGCCAGAAGGTCGGGCGAGCCGCCCGGCACCAGTTCGATGAAATTGCCACCCAAGAGCCCCTCGGACGAGAT
>JBAXXO010000148.1:0-8176 GCA_037127855.1 Alphaproteobacteria bacterium | reverse complement strand
GGCCTGAACCGAATTGATTTCCAGAATGCCAAGGCGTTCAAACTCATCCTTGATCACATCCAGCAACAGCCGGTGCAATCTTTCCAACATGGAAAGATTATCAAGATACCCGGCCAGCAGGGTCTTTTGTGATCCGTCCAACAATGGTGCGTGCAGTGTCATTGGGGTCTCCGCAATCCGTTTCAGGCATTGGGACCAAAATCAGGACAAAACAAAAACATATCGTAAACTCGTTACGGATTCGGCGCAGTTTTTCAGATTTTCCTCAGTCTTTCGCGGGCAAACCCCGAAATCTGCGCCACCAAAGCTGCGAATCGTCCGGGAACGGCCCCCGTGCCCATCACCCAGGCGATCAGCTCTTGATCATTTTCGTCCAGCAGCGCATCGTAAAGTTGCAATTCGGCCTCGGACATGCCCGCCAGATGGGTCTGCGCAAAGGGGCCCAATACCAGATCCATCTCTTTGGTGCCCCTCCGCCATGACCGCATCGTCATTCGTTTCTGCCGCACCTGAGCCGTTTCCATCTTTCCCTCGCTTGAACCTGTCTAGCGACCAGCCTAAGAGCATCGCCAACCAACATCCATAGCGGAGCCACCATGGCCTTCCTGTCCGACACCCTTGCCCGCGTCAAACCCTCGCCCACCATCGCCGTCACCACCAAGGCCGCCGAACTCAAGGCCGCCGGCCGCGACGTGATCGGACTTGGGGCGGGCGAACCCGATTTCGACACGCCGCAAAACATCAAGGATGCCGCCAAACGCGCCATTGATGCAGGCCGCACCAAATACACGCCGGTTGATGGCATTCCGGAACTCAAGGCCGCGATATGTGCCAAGTTCCTGCGCGAAAATGGCCTGACCTACAAACCGAACCAGATCACCGTCGGGACGGGTGGCAAGCAAATCCTCTACAACGCACTGATGGCAACCTGCAATCCGGGCGACGAGGTCATCATTCCCGCACCCTATTGGGTCAGCTACCCCGATATGGTCCTGCTGGCGGGCGGGACGCCCGTGCCGGTCGTGGCAACCATCGACACCGATTTCAAACTGACCCCGGCGCAGCTGGAGGCTGCCATCACCCCGAAAACCAAATGGTTCATCTTCAACTCGCCCTCCAATCCCACCGGGGCTGGCTATACCGCAACCGAACTGCGCGCCCTGTGTGATGTGCTGCTGCGCCACCCTCAGGTCTGGATCATGTCGGACGACATGTACGAACATCTTGTTTTCGACGATTTCGTCTTTACCACCCCCGCCCAGATCGAACCCGCCCTCTATGACCGCACCCTCACCTGCAATGGTGTGTCCAAGTCCTATGCGATGACCGGCTGGCGCATCGGTTATGCTGGCGGTCCTGCCCATCTGATCAAGGCTATGGGCACGATCCAAAGCCAATCCACCTCTAACCCGAGCTCAGTGTCGCAATATGCGGCACTTGAGGCGCTGAATGGCCCGCAAGACTTCCTCGCACCCAACCGCAAACTGTTTCAAGGCCGCCGTGATCTTGTGGTCGGTATGCTGAACGCGGCGCGTGGCATCACCTGCCCCAAGCCCGAAGGTGCGTTCTACGTCTATCCCGACATTTCTGGCTGCATTGGCAAGATCTCGCCGGGTGGCACCTTGATAAGCAATGACGAAGACTTTGCCACCGCTCTGCTCGACGAAACCGGCGTTGCCGTGGTCTTTGGCGCTGCCTTTGGTCTGTCGCCGAACTTTCGTGTCAGTTACGCGACCTCTGACGCTGTGCTGACCGAGGCCTGCAGCCGAATCCAGCGTTTTTGCGCCGACCTGCGCTAGGGGGCGGCCATGGCGGACGAATGCCAGATCCCTGTTTTGCATCCACGACGATGACGCTGTGGTGTTTCGGGTCGACACCGGAAACTGGACGAAACGGATCGAACTGATGGAACTCGTGACCGTCAACGTCAAGAATGGCAACATCATACCTCATGGCGCGGCAAACCTGGCGCCGGCCGACATGGCGGCGATCGAGGACTGGCTGGCCGACCGGGCGGCGCTGCTGGCCGAGCGCATGATTGAGGCCGCAACCAAATAGCCGCAGCCTATCGCAGGCAGCCTTACCTGACAGGCTCAAGTGACGGAGTCAGCGACATCCGCGGCGCGCGGTGCCAGAATCGCCACATCAGCATTGTTGCTGCCGACAGCAGGCCCACAACCAGCCCCAGCCACAATCCGACCCCGCCCAGTCCCACAACAAAGGCCAGAATGTAGCTGCTTGGGATGCCGATCAGCCAATAACTGACCCCCGCCGCCCACATCGGCACCCGCGTGTCGCGGATGCCGCGCAACAGCCCCAAGGCCATGACCTGCATCGCATCCGTCAGTTGAAACAGCGCAGCCAAGGCCAGCAGCGTTGTTCCATAGGCGACGATCTCGGCAGTCTCGGGCTTGCTCGCATCGACAAAAAGCTTCAAGACAGGCACCGGAACGCTGATCAACACCATCACCATCATCAGGCCAAATCCCAACGACATCCCGATCGCCACACGGGCACAATCGCGCAGGCCCTTCACATCGCCGGCACCCTCGGCCCGGCCCGTCAACACCGTGGCCGCGTTTGACAGCCCAAGATGTACCATGAATGTCAACGCTGAGACTTCCATAGCGATCCCATGCGAGGCGAGTTCAACCGTGCCGATCCACCCCATCATCAAACTGCAGGCGGTGAACATGCCGCTTTCGGCCAAGCCCGTCACGCCAATCGGCCAGCCCAAACGAAAGACCTGACCCAAGGCATGCCAATCGGGTCGCCAGAACCGTTGGAACAGGTGATACTTGCGCAATTCGGGCAGCCAACCTGCATAGACCGCCAGCGCGACATAGGTTCCGACCTGCACGACCACCGAGGATATCGCCGCCCCGCGCACCCCCAGTTCCGGCATGCCACAGCGGCCAAAGATCAGCGCCCAGGCCAATCCCAGGTTCACCCCCACCCCCGCAACCGTCACCCAAAGCAAGACCTGCGTCCGCCCCAAAGCCGAAAGATAGCCCTTCAGCGCCATCACCAGCAGTGCCGGGATCATGCCCCAACCGGCAATCCGCAGAAAATCCTGACCCAAGGCGGCAACTGCCGGCTTCTGCCCCAAAGCCAGCAACCACGTCCCCGAGGTCCAGAACAAGGGATAGGTCACCAGCCCAAAGCCCAGCGACAGCCACATCCCCATCCTGGCATCACGCCGCACCTGCGCCTCGTCCTCGCGCCCGACCGCTGCCGCGACCAAGGGCATGACAGCCTGCGCAAAACCCGAGCCAAAGACAAAGACCACGAAAAAACTGGTTGTGGCAATCACCACAGCCGCCAAGGCGTCCACACTATAGCGGCCTAGCAAGATCGTGTCGGTCACATGCAGCGCCATTTGCGCCAGATGCGATCCGATGATCGGCAGCCCCAACACCAACAAGGTTCGGGCATGAGAAACATAGCTTTGCGACATCCAATCCCCCTACAAGGCCCGCGCCCGACCTTCAATACAGCGCCCGAAAAATGAGCGTGCCGCGCAACGCTGCGCGCGCGTGGTCGCCCGAAATGTAGCGGGCAACGGTGCTGCGATCGACCGTTACCGACCTTGGGCCTTTTCTGTTCCGCCCCGTCCGCCTAAACTGTGGTCAATTGCCACCGATAGGACCAGCACGATGATCACGCTTTACGGTGTTGCCCGCTCTCGCGCCATGCGCCCACTTTGGATCTTGGCCGAAACCGATCTGCCCTTTACCTTGGTGCCCGTCCTTCAGGCCTACCGCCAGACCGGCGCCAATGCGGGCTGGACCGGGCTGACCACCGCCTCGCCCGAGTTTCTGGCCGTGAACCCGCAAGGCCAAATCCCTGCGTTGCACGATGACGGCACCGTTCTGACCGAAAGCCTTGCCATCACCCTGTACCTCGCCCGCAAATCCGGTACCAATCTTGGCCCGCAATCCGATCTTGAAACCGCGCAGATGGAACAGTGGGCGCTGTTCGCCGCCACCTCGGTCGAAACGCCGGCGCTTGAAATCTATTTCACCATCGCCGAGGGGCGCGAAACCACGCCCGAGGGTCAGGCACTGATGGCCGTGGCTTGGGAAAAGCTGCGCCGTCCACTGACCCGCCTGCAAGGCCATCTTGCCGGGCAGGACTATCTGGTCGACGATCGCTTCACCGCAGCCGACATCAACACCGCCGAATGTGTCCGCTACGCCCAAGGCCACCCCGGTTTGCCCGCCGAATTTCCCGCCGTCGCCGCATGGCTGACCCGCTGCCAATCTCGCCCGGCCTTTGCAAGGATATGGGCCACCCGGCTGGCCGAAACCGCCTGACGCGCAGCACCGCACGGGTCAACCCGAAGGTCGGGCCGCAATTCACCCGCGCGCATCGGCCCGCACAAGAAACCGTGCGGCCCCTATCCCTGATACAACCGCTGGGCCACCGCCCTGAGCACACCTGCCGCGTCCTGCCGCGCCATAGCCGCCGCAAGGTCCACATCCCCCTTCATCCCCGCCGCGATCCGCCGCAAACGGTCCGCCATCATCACATTGACACCTGCCTCGGCCACTGGGTCCAATCCGCCATGGTCCGGAAAGGTGTCGAAATAGATCACCCCGTCAAAGCCCTGCCGGTCCAGTTCCACGAACAGTTCCAGCGTCTGCACCGGATGGACGGAGCCCACCATCAACCCGTCATCCCGCTTGCCATATCCATCATTCAGGTGAACCCCCAGAATGCGGCTGTAACGCCCCGCCAGTTGCGCCGACTGCGCCGGAATCTCGCCCGCAAACAGCACGTGGCAAAAGTCCAGCGTGATCCCGGTGTTGTCTCGGCCCAATTCGCGCAACGCCAGCAGATTCGTGGCAATATCCGGCATCAGCGAAAACGCCCGCGGCTCGTTTGGCTTGTATTCCAAAGCCACATCCAGTTCTGGATTGTGATCGCAGATTTCGGCAATACAGGCCAGACTATCCTCCCACATGCGGGCATAATCACCCTGAAACGCGTAATCGACCCCGTCCTGCCCCATCCACAGGGTCATGACCTGCCCACCCATCAAAGCCAGCGCATCCATCCCGCGCTTGGTCAGATCGACCGCCGCCCGCCGCACGGCGCGATCAGGGTTGCTGAATGCCCCCAGCCGAAAGCCCGGATCGGTGTAGTACCGCATCGCAAGGCCATTCAGCACGATCCCATGATCCTCCATCACCCGCGCCAGTTGCGCCGGTTCGTGGTCGGCGAAATGATCGGGAAAGTTCAGGTCCGCCGCATCCAATCCCTCGACCGACGCCGCCCGAGAAATCAGATCCGCAACTGTCGGTCGCCCCGGCAACCCCAGCTTGAACGCATTCAGACGACCGGCATAGCGCGGTCGGTTGGCGATAGTCATTCAGGCCTCCGGTTCAAACAGGTCGGGTCGAGTTTGCGCCAATGGCTCCAGAAAGCCAATGAGTTTTCCCAAATGTACCCGCACTGACGCCCGCGCAGCCTCTGGATCCCGCGCCGCGATGGCCGCCACGATCAGCTGATGTTCGTCAAAGGTATCCTCAACCCGCCCGGGCTGCGGCAAGACCAACTGCCGTGCCCGATTGACATGGACCCAGGATGTGTCGGCCAGTTCCGCCGCCCGTCCGAACCCGGTAAAGGACAGGATCAGTTCATGCATCTGCGCGTCGGTCTGATAGAACCCGGCAAAATCACAGTCCTGCACCAGCGCCGCCTGCACCTGCAGGTTCCGCCGCAACTGAGCCAACTGCGCCTCGGTGACCGCCCTGGCCACCCGCTCCACCGCCGCCAGTTCCAGCGCCTCGCGCAAAAAGGCTCCCTCGCGGATCTCGGCCATCGACAGCCGCGCCACATAGGTCCCGGCTTGCGGCACCACCTGCACCAGCCGCTCACCCGCCAGCCGCGCCACCGCCTCGGACACCGGGCTGCGTGACACCCCCAACATCTCGCAAATCTCGGGCTTGCGCAGAATGTCGCCCGGACGATAGCTCAGCGCCAATATCGCCTCGCGCAAGGCCGCATAAACCTTTTGGCCCAGCGACCCCGGAAAATCAGACAAGGGCCGCAATGGCCTCCTCTCGGGCAGATCCACCTCGAATACTGCCCCTTGAACTGCCATCCCAACACCCTGTAGCATCACTAACATGTTAGCTGTGACGTCCGACCTGTCAAGGCAGCCAACCCAAACCCGCCGGAAAGGCAAGCGCATGCAACCCACCACCATCCGCCTTCACGCAAGCGACAATGTGATCATCGCCCTTGCCGATCTGGCCGCGGGCAGCACGTTGCCTGACCTGCCAGCCCCCCTCGCCAATGCTGTCCCGCGTGGCCACAAGATCGCCACAACCGCAATCGCGCCGGGGCAGAATGTGCTGCGCTATGGCCAGATCATAGGCATCGCAACCACCGCCATCGCAGCAGGCGACCATATCCACACCCACAACCTCGGCATGGGCGCACATGATCTGGACTATGCCTACGCCTCCGAACAGACACCCCAACCCCTGCCCAATGCCAAACGCAGCTTTGACGGCTATCACCGGCAGGATGGCAGCGTGGGCACCCGCAACTATCTGGGGATCCTGACCTCGGTCAATTGCTCGGGTTCGGTCGCAAAGATGATCGCCGAGGCCTGCGAGCGTGAGGGCTGGCTCGACGCGTTCCCCAATATCGACGGCGTGGTCCCCATCGTTCACGGCACCGGCTGCGGCATGTCGGGCCGGGATGAGGGCTACGACACCCTGTTCCGCACTCTCAAGGGCTATGCAAGGAACCCCAATTTCGGCGGCATCCTGCTGGTGGGCTTGGGGTGCGAGGTGATGCAGATCCCCGACCTGATCGGTGCAGGTCGCATGCGCCGCGATGGCAATTTCCGCTATATGACGATCCAGCAAACCGGCGGCACGAAAAAGACCATCCTGCGCGGGATCGAGGTGCTCAAGGAAATGGCTGTCGTCGCCAATGAATTCTCGCGCGCGCCGGCTGGCATCGAACATCTGGTGATCGGCATGCAATGCGGCGGGTCAGACGGTTATTCCGGCATCACGGCCAACCCCGCTCTCGGCCGTGCCTCTGATCTGATCGTGGCCCATGGCGGCACGACGATCCTGTCTGAAACCCCCGAAATCTACGGCGCCGAACACCTGTTGACCCGCCGCGCTGTATCGCGCGAGGTTGGCGAGAAAATCGTCGAGCGTATCAAATGGTGGGAAGACTACACCGCCCGCAACGGCGGCGAGATGGACAACAACCCCTCCCCCGGCAACAAAAAGGGCGGGTTGACCACGATCCTCGAAAAGAGCCTCGGCGCGGTGGCAAAGGGCGGCACCGCGCCCCTGACACAGGTCTACAAATTCGCCGAACCCATCACCGAACGCGGCTTTGTCTATATGGACAGCCCCGGCTACGACCCAACTTCAGTCACCGGCCAAATCGCCTCCGGCGCCAACCTGATCGTCTTCACCACGGGCCGAGGTTCGGTCTCCGGCTACAAACCCACCCCCTGCATCAAGCTGGCGACCAATACCGAAATGTATGAGCGCATGTCCGACGACATGGATATCAACTGCGGCGACATCATCACTTCGGGCGTGTCCTTGCAGGCAAAGGCCGAGGAAATCTTCGAGATGTTCCTCGCCACAGCCTCGGGCAAGCAAACCAAATCCGAAGAACTTGGCTTTGGCGGCTCCGAATTCGTCCCTTGGATCATCGGCGCCGTAATGTAGCAGGTGCCGCCACGCTACGCATGGGGCAATTCCCCAAGGTCGGGACGGCGCACAGCTGCCCCTGCACCGCGCGTCAACGCCGTGCAGGGGCAGTCAATACCTGATCTGATACCAACGGCCCGTTCATTGTAAGCGTTGTCTGGACGGCGCGGAGTATTCAGCTTGACGGCTTGAAGTTCCATGGGAGCAGGTCGTCGATGCGGCTTTGGAGGTGACCGTTTGCAATCGCGGTGAGAGTAGCTTTCAGGCCGGCGAATGGCTCGGTGCCGTTGATCTTGCAGGTTTCGATGAGCGAGGCGATGCGACCCCAGGCCATACCGCCTTCGTGGTGTGCCGCGAAGAACGCATGTTTCCGATGGCGAGCAATGGGGTGGATCAGGTTTTCGACCCGGTTGCCATCGATCTCGACGCGCCCGTCGGTCAGGAAGGTTTGCAGTCCATCCCAGTGGTCAGGATGTCGG
>JBAXXO010000147.1:0-8225 GCA_037127855.1 Alphaproteobacteria bacterium | reverse complement strand
ACACCACCCCGATCGCCGTCCATCGCCGCCAGCCCACCCGCTCGCGGAAAGACAAGGCCGCCCCAAGCGTCACCACCAGCGGCATCGCCTGCAACACCGCCGACACTGTCGCCAAGCGCACGACGGCCAGCGCGGTGATATAGCCATAGGTGCCCACCATCTCGCCAAGATTGCGCAGCATGACCCAAGGGTTCAAGGCCGGACGCGTCAGGCTGCGGAGGCCTTCAATGCGGGCCAGAATGCCAAAGAAGTTCATCCCGACCAGGCAGGTCATCAGCAGAATCTGGCCTGTTGGCAGGTCTTGTGCCGCAAACTTCACGAACATGTCCTCGAACGCGAACGGCGCCATCGCGCCCGCCATCAAGCCGATGCCGCGCAGGTTCTTTGCCGATGTCATGCGGGGGCAATCACTTTTTCGCCAACACGCCCAGCAGTTCCAACCGGTGCCCGATCAGCCGATAGCCCAGCCGCGCCGCAATGCGCTCTTGCAGGGCCTCGATCTCGGGGTCGACGAATTCGATCACCGCCCCGGTGTTCACATCAATCAGGTGGTCATGGTGGTCGCGCTCGGCATCCTCATAGCGGGCGCGGCCATCGCCGAATTCCAACCGGTCAAGCAACCCCGCCTCCTGAAACAGCTTCACCGTCCGGTAGACCGTCGGCAAGGATATCTTTGGGTCAAGTCTGGCTGCCCGCGCGTACAATTCCTCGACATCTGGGTGGTCCTCGGCCTCACCGATCACCCGCGCCACGATGCGGCGCTGGTCTGTCATGCGCAGCCCCTTGGCTTCGCACCGTGCGATGATATCGGCCATGTCCTGCCCCCTGTTGCAAATGTTTTACGGGAAAGCCCCCTTCGGGGCCACCGGAATCGTGCCGACAGGATGGGGGTCACAAGACCGGGGCCACCCCAACTGGACCGGCCCGATAGCGGCACCCCTACTGTTGCGGGTTGACCTTTGACCCCTCGCACGAAAGGGTGCGGGCCAAAATCAGAGGTATTGAAATGCGCAAGGACCGTTTGGACAGCACCGGGATAGGCGCCTTGCTGGCCGTGTCTTTGCTGCTGGCCTTTAACCAGATCATCGTCAAATATGTGAACCAGGGCCTGCAACCGGTGTTTTTTGCCGGAATGCGATCGCTGCTGGCGATTTTCTTTGTGGGCGCTTGGCTGTCTTATCGCGGCTTGTGGGGCCGCATTCGCCGCAGCGATCTGCAGGCGGGCCTTCTGATGGGCCTGATCTTCGCGGTCGAGTTTTTGGCCCTGTTTTTGGCGCTAGACCTGACCACGGTCGGACGGTCGGCCTTGATCATGTATTCCATGCCGGTCTGGCTGGGCCTTGCGGCACATTTCTTCTTGCAAGGTGAACGCAGCACGCCACTCAAGGCCGCAGGTCTGGCCATGGCCTTTGCCGGCACGGCCTGGGCGATCCTGTCCAAGAATGCCTCGGGCACACCCAGCATGATCGGCGACCTGTGCGCGCTTGTCGCCGCCTGGTGCTGGGCCGGCACCGCCTTTGTCGCGCGCAAATCCACCCTGCGCGAGGCGGGACCCGAGGCGCAGCTGTTCTGGATGGTTCTGGTTTCGGCCCCGATTCTGTTGCTGGCCAGCCTGTTCTTCGGCCCCCTGCTCCGCGACGTCGTGCCCATGCATTGGGTCTGGCTAGTTTTTCAGGCATCTGTCGTGGTGGCCGGCGGATTTGTCACATGGCTGTGGCTTTTGTCGGTATATCCCGCCTCGACGGTGGCCAGTTTTTCGTTTCTAACCCCGATTGTGGCGATCCTACTGGGCCATCTGATCTACGGCGAAGTGTTGCAGCCCAGCCTGATCGGGGCGGCGGGGCTGGTGTCGGTTGGTATCATTCTGATCAATCGCAGGGTTTGAATACGCACAGAATCGCCCTTGGTCACAGGCTGCATCATTCACGCGAAATCTTATCCTCACCGGGCAAACCTGCCCTAAACCTGACATTTTCGCACCCTGCCCCGCCGTCACCAACAATGCGTCCACCAAACCATCCACAGGCCCGGCACCCACAGGGCAGACGCAACTGATGGACAGCGCAAACACGTCAAGCACAAAATCTTGGGGGTAAGCTAAAAAATTGCCTTGCCGCCCGCCCGCAGTTGCGTCAGTTTGGCCGGGTTGGAAGAGCACCGCGTAGAAGGGTGCCGAACGTGGGGACGCACCATCCTGCATCGCTCGCAAGGGTAGCCGCCGCGCCGCAAGGCACTGCGACTGCGCGACGGCTCTGCCCCAGAAGTAAAATGGTTCACGCACGCGGCGCACTCAGCCTCGGCAGCAAAAAAACGGAGAGACGGGGCAAATGAAGATCGAGCGGAAGTTCACAGCCAGCGGCACGGGTGCTTACGGCGCCATTGCGTTTACCTTGACCACATCTGAAATCCGCAATCCGGATGGCAAGATCGTGTTCCGCAACGACGCGGTCGAGGTTCCCGAAGGCTGGAGCCAGGTTGCCGCCGACGTTCTGGCGCAGAAATACTTCCGCAAAGCGGGCGTTCCGGCCAGGCTCAAGGCGGTCAAGGAAGCCGGCGTTCCCAAGTTTCTGTGGCGCTCGGTGCCCGACGAGGCCGCCTTGCAGACACTGCCGCAAGATCAGCGCATGGTCGGTGAAACTTCGGCCAAGCAGGTCTTTGACCGTCTTGCCGGTGCCTGGACCTATTGGGGCTGGAAAGGTGGCTATTTCACCACCGAAGCCGACGCACAGGCCTATTACGACGAAATGCGTTTCATGCTGGCCCGCCAGATGGCGGCACCCAACAGCCCGCAATGGTTCAACACCGGCCTGCATTGGGCATACGGTGTCGATGGCCCGGCACAGGGTCATTACTATGTCGATCACAAGACCGGCGTGTTGACGAAATCGACCAGCGCCTACGAACACCCCCAGCCACATGCCTGCTTCATCCAGTCGGTCAAGGATGATCTGGTCGGCGAGGGTGGCATCATGGACCTGTGGGTGCGCGAGGCGCGGCTGTTCAAATATGGCTCGGGCACCGGCACCAACTTCTCTTCGCTGCGCGGCGAGGGCGAGCGTCTGTCGGGTGGCGGAAAATCCTCGGGCCTGATGGGCTTTCTCAAGATCGGCGACCGTTCCGCGGGCGCGATCAAATCCGGCGGCACCACGCGCCGCGCCGCCAAGATGGTGATCTGCGACATGGATCACCCCGACATCGAGGATTTCATCAACTGGAAAGTCATCGAGGAACAAAAGGTTGCATCGCTCGTCGCAGGGTCCAAGCTGCATTCCGCCCGCCTGAACGACATCTTCACCGCGATCCGCACCTGGGACGGCGCCTCGGAAGATGCGGTTGACCCGCTCAAGAACCCTGCGCTGAAGGCCGCGATCAAGGGTGCCAAAAAGGCGATGATCCCCGACACCTATACCTTCCGCATCCTTCAATACGCCAAGCAGGGCTTTACCTCTATCGAATTTCCGACCTACGACACAGACTGGGATTCCGAAGCCTACATGACCGTGTCGGGCCAGAACTCGAACAACTCGGTCCGCGTCACCGATGCCTTCTTGCAAGCCGTCCGCGAGGACAAGCCGTGGGAGTTGATCCGCCGCAACGATGGCAAAGTCGCCAAGACCATCTCGGCCCGCGAGTTGTGGGATCAGATCGGCCATGCCGCCTGGGCCTGCGCCGACCCCGGCATCCAGTTCCACGACACCGTCAACGCATGGCACACCTGCCCCGAAGATGGCGCGATCCGCGGATCGAACCCCTGTTCGGAATACATGTTTCTTGACGACACCGCCTGCAACCTCGCCTCGATGAACCTGCTGACCTTCTACAAGGGCGGCAAGTTCGACGCCGAGGCCTATATCCACGCCTCGCGCCTGTGGACGGTGACCTTGGAAATCTCGGTGATGATGGCGCAGTTCCCGTCCAAGGAAATTGCGCAGCTTTCTTATGATTTCCGCACGCTGGGCCTTGGCTATGCCAATATCGGCGGCCTGTTGATGAATATGGGTCTGGGCTATGACAGTCGCGAGGGCCGCGCGCTTTGCGGTGCCCTGACCGCCATCATGACCGGCGTGGCCTATGCCACCTCGGCCGAGATGGCCCGCGAACTGGGTGCTTTCCCCGGCCATCAGCGCAACGCCGCCCACATGCTGCGTGTGATCCGCAACCACCGCAACGCAGCCTATGGCCAGACCAGCGGCTATCAGGGCCTGAACGTTGCCCCCGTCGCCCTTGACCTGCACAACTGCCCCGAACCCGACCTTGTCGAACTTGCCAAGATGGCCTGGGACGAGGCGCTGACCTTGGGCGAGTTGCACGGCTTTCGCAACGCCCAGACCACCGTCATTGCCCCGACCGGCACCATCGGTCTGGTGATGGACTGCGACACCACCGGCATCGAACCGGACTTCGCCCTCGTCAAGTTCAAGAAGCTGGCCGGTGGTGGCTATTTCAAGATCATCAACCAATCCGTGCCCGCGGCGCTGGAAAAACTCGGCTACCGCTCCTCGCTGATCTCTGAGATGATTGCCTATGCGGTCGGCCACGGCTCGATGGGCAACTGCCCGCATATCAATACGACCTCGCTGATCGGCCATGGTTTTGGCCCCCGCGAAATCGAAAAGATTGAAAACGGCCTTGCCTCGGCCTTTGACATCCGCTTTGTGTTCAACCAATGGACGCTGGGCGAGGATTTCTGCAAGGGCACGCTTGGCATTCCCGCTGCCAAACTGGCCGATCCGGGCTTTGATCTGCTGCAGCATCTGGGCTTTACCAAGGCGCAGATTCAGGCTGCCAACGACCATATCGTGGGCACCATGACCCTTGAAGGCGCGCCCTATCTCAAGCCTGAACACTATTCGGTCTTTGACTGCGCCAACCCCTGCGGCAAGGTCGGCAAGCGCTATCTGTCGGTTGACAGTCATATCCACATGATGGCGGCAGCCCAATCCTTCATCTCGGGTGCTATTTCCAAAACGATCAATATGCCGAACGCGGCCACCATCACCGACGCACAGGCTGCCTACGAACTGTCGTGGTCGCTGGGGATCAAGGCCAACGCATTATACCGCGACGGGTCCAAACTGTCGCAACCCCTCGCCTCGGCCTTGGTCGAGGATGATGCCGAGGCTGAAGAGATCCTCGCCACCGGTTCGGCCCAGGAAAAGGCCGCCGTTCTGGCCGAAAAGATTGTCGAGCGGATCATCATCAAGGAAACCATCCGCACCAACCGCGAAAAGCTGCCCGAACGTCGCAAAGGCTATACCCAAAAGGCCATCGTCGGCGGCCACAAGGTCTATCTGCGCACCGGCGAATATGTCGACGGCCGGCTGGGCGAGATTTTCATCGACATGCACAAAGAGGGTGCAGGTTTCCGCGCCATGATGAACAATTTTGCGATCGCCATCAGCGTGGGCCTGCAATACGGCGTGCCCTTGGAGGAATATGTCGAGGCTTTCACCTTCACACGGTTTGAACCGGCGGGCATGGTGCAGGGCAATGACAGCGTGAAAAATGCCACCTCGATCCTGGATTACATCTTTCGCGAACTGGCGATCAGCTATCTCGATCGCACCGACCTTGCCCATGTCAAACCGACCGGCGCGTCGTTCGACGATCTGGGCCGCGGTGTCGAAGAGGGCAAACGCAACATTTCCGAGGTCTCCGACGCCGCCGCCAGCCGCGGGCTCGAGGTGCTCAAGCAAATCTCCTCGACCGGCTATCTGCGCAAACGGGTGCCGCAGGAACTGGTGGTGATGCAGGGTGGGATGGGGATGCAAGGCTTGGGCGGAAGCGGAGATCCGATGTCGCAACTGAACATGCTGATGCCCGAAACTGCCCGTGCGGCGGCGGGCGGCGGCTTTGCCGCAGCGGGCGCAACCTATACCACCGGAACCGCCCTTGGCTCGGGCACGGTCAGCATCGACCAGCGCGTCAAGGCCAAGATGCAGGGCTACGAAGGCGACCCCTGCGGCGAATGCGGCAACTATACTTTGGTCCGCAACGGCACCTGCATGAAATGCAACACCTGCGGCGGGACGAGTGGTTGCAGCTGACTGCCCTGCCGTGATCGAATCATGAAGGCCCCCGAATCGGGGGCCTTTTGTGTTTCGAGCATCCGTTCGTTTACCGGGTCAGGCGGCCTTGCGCTGCGCCAGCACCATCGCGATGGTCTCGCCCATGGCCGAGGGGTTGGGGGCCACAGTGATGCCAGCCGCACTCAGGATTTCGACCTTTTCCTGCGCGCTTTCGCCAAATGCCGACACGATGGCCCCGGCATGGCCCATCTTGCGGCCCTTTGGTGCTGACAGACCGGCGATATAGGCCACGACCGGCTTTTTCATGTGGTCTCTCGCATAGACGGCAGCCTCGGCCTCTTGTGGGCCGCCGATTTCACCGATCATCATCACGGCATCGGTGTCGGGATCAGCCTCGAACAGTTCCAGAATGTCGCGGAAGCTGGACCCGTTGATCGGGTCGCCGCCGATCCCGACCGAGGTGGACACGCCGATGCCCAATTCTTTCATCTGTGCCGCCGCCTCATAGCCCAGGGTGCCCGAGCGGCCCACGATGCCAATCCGCCCCGGCATATAGATCGACGGCGGCATGATACCCATGAACCCCAACCCGGGCGAAATCACGCCGGCACAGTTCGGCCCGATCAGTCGCAACTTCCGCTCGACCGGATAGCGGCGCAAGAACCGTTTCACGCGCATCATGTCCTGACTGGGGATGCCATCGGTGACGCACACCGCGGTGCGGATTCCGGCATCCGCCGCCTCCATGATCGCATCTGCCGCAAAGGGCGGCGGCACAAAGATCAGCGAGGCTTCGGCACCCGTTGCCATGACTGCCTCCCGCACCGTGTTGAACAGCGGGCGGTCAAGGATGGTCTCGCCCCCCTTGCCGGGGGTCACACCACCCACGACATTGGTGCCATAACGGATCATGTCGGCCGCGTGAAACGATCCGATTCGTCCCGACATGCCCTGCACGATGATCGGCGTGTTTTCAGAGATAAGAATGGCCATGGGGTCCTCCGTCAGGCGGCTTTTTGGGGGCGGGCGGCCACGGCGGCCGCAGCGGCCTCGGCCAGCGAATGGGCCGAGATCAGCGGCAGGCCTGAACCATCGATGATGGCACGACCCTCTTCAACATTGGTCCCGGCCAGACGGACGATGACCGGCAGTGTCAGCCCGACCTCTTTGTAAGCCTGCACCACGCCCTGCGCGACCCAGTCGCAGCGGTTAATCCCGGCAAAGATGTTGACCAAAATGACCGAGACATTGCCATCCGCCAGCACGGTGCGAAAGGCGCGCACCACCCGTTCGGGGCTGGCACCGCCGCCGATGTCAAGGAAATTGGCAGGCTCGCCCCCTGCCAACTTGATCATGTCCATCGTCGCCATGGCAAGACCGGCGCCATTGATGATGCAACCTATATCGCCGTCCAGCCCGACATAGGAAAGACCGTGATCGCCCGCCGTGCTTTCCCGCGGGTCCTCTTGGCTGCGGTCGCGCAGTTCGGCGATGTCGGCTTGGCGGAACAGCGCATTGGTGTCAAACGACATCTTGGCGTCCACTGCCACCAGATCGCCCGACCCGGTCACCACCAGCGGGTTGATCTCGACCATGACGGCATCCAGATCGCGGTAGGCGCGGTAACAGGCGCGCAGGATGTTGACCATTTGCGCAATCTGCCCGCCCTTCAGACCCAGTTGAAAGGCGAGCTCGCGTGCCTGAAACTCTGACAGGCCGGTTGCCGGATCGATGGTCATGCGGCGCAGCGAGTTGGGGTCGCTGTCGGCCAGGTCCTCGATCTCCATCCCGCCATGGGCCGAGGCCACGATCATGATCCGCTCGGTCTTGCGGTCCAGCACGAGGCCCAGATACATCTCTTGCCGGATGTCCGACGCGCTCTCGACCCAGACGCGGTAGACGCCCTTGCCGCCGGCATCTGTCTGCTTGGTGACCAGTTGCCGGCCAAACAGCGTGCCGGCAAAGCCGTGTACCTCGTCCGGCGTCTTGCACAGCTTGACACCGCCCGCAGCCCCCCGTCCGCCCGAATGGATCTGCGCCTTGACGACCCAGGCATTGCCGCCCAGTTCCCGCGCCCGGTAGCCCGCCTGTTCGGGGCTATAGGCCAGACCGCCGCGCGGCACCGGAACGCCAAAGCGCGCGAGGATTTCCTTGGCCTGATATTCGTGAATGTCCATTTGCTATCCCCTCACTTCG
>JBAXXO010000146.1:0-8247 GCA_037127855.1 Alphaproteobacteria bacterium | reverse complement strand
GTTGCGAGTTGCGTTCAATCAGGTGAACCTGATTGAACGCGACTCGCTCTAGCGCAACACAGCCTAAACGACCTGTCTTGCCCCGCCCCGTTCCAACCGCTCCAACTTCAGCCAATATGTGCCCACGCGGCGATGCGAGAACCGACCGATCCCGATGATCATGAACCAAGCGCTGCCACCGCTCCTCCGGCGCGGCAGGGCGGCGGGTCTGACCCACCTTTCCCCACCCGCCGGGTCCCCTTCATACTGGCACAAATACTCTCTTGCCCCTGCAGTCAAAGACGGAACTGCTTGGCCAGTTTCAACCCCTGACCCTGATAATTCGACTTCGTCCCGATGCCGTACAGCGTCTCGGGCCGCTCGGCCATGTGCTCATAGACCAAACGCCCTACGACCTGCCCATGCTCCAGCACAAAGGGCGCCTCATGGCACCGCACCTCAAGCACCCCACGCGACCCGGCCCCCCCGGCAGCCGCATAACCAAAGCCGGGGTCAAAGAACCCGGCATAATGCACCCGGAACTCACCCACCATCGCCAGATAGGGCGCCATTTCCGCAGCATAGTCGGGCGGTATCGTGACAGCTTCGCGGCTGACCAGAATGTAAAACGCGCCGGGGTCCAGAATGATCTGGCCACGCTCTGACCGAACCTCCTCCCAGAACTCGCGTGCCGGATAATACCCGATGCGGTCCAGATCGACGACCCCGGCATGCGGTTTGGCACGGTAACCCAGCAAATCCCCTGACACCGGCCGCAGATCGACCGAAAATCCCAACCCCTCTGAAATCACGGCCGCACCCGAGACCAAAGGCTCCACCGCATTCAGGGCCACCAACTCGCTGTCCGACAACACCGATTGCCCCGCGCGGAAACGTATCTGGTTCAGTCTTTGCCCATGCCGCACCAGCACCGAAAACGATCGCGGGCAAACTTCGGCAAATAACGGCCCAACATATCCCTCGGGCACCCGGTCAAACTCGACCCCACCATCCGTGATCGTGCGCGTCAGCAGGTCCAGCCGCCCCGACGATGACTTGGCATTCGCCACCGCCGTCATCCCCTCGGGCAGCGCCAACCGCTCCATCAGCGGCACCAGATAGACGCAACTCTTTTCCAGAACCGCGCCGTCGCGCAAATCGACCCGGTGCATGGTGAACTCGGCCAAACGCTCGGCCACACTGCGCCCTGCACCCGCCAGAAAGGACGCCCGCACCCTGTAGGCCACATCGCCCAGGCGCAGATCAAGGCTTGCGGGTTGAATCTGATCCGCCACGACATCGCCGCCAAGGCTGCCATCCTCGATGAGACGACGGATTGCTTGAGCAGGCAAGACGCCTCGGCGCATCGGATCTGTCCTCGCTTTCAAACGCAACGCTCTAAACGCAACCGCCCGCAAAGCCAATGGCCAAGCGGGCGGTTTCGATATTGGTCGGGCCAGAGAGATTCGAACTCTCGACCTCCCGCCCCCCAGACGGACGCGCTAACCAGGCTGCGCTATGGCCCGACGAATGGGGGGATACATAACGAATTTCCAAACCGGGGCAAGGCCAGAAGTGCAACATGCGCCGCTTACTTCCGGCCGCGCAGGGCTTCGGTCATCTGGGCGTGCAACAACCCCAGACGCATCTGCAACTCGGTCAAGCGCAGCGCATGTTCGGGCAAGACCGGGCGGGGCAGGGCGCGCAGCCGGGCGGCGATTCCAGCCAGATTCGGCGGCACCGTGCCGGCCTGGGCTGCGACAAAGTCGGGCGAGGTGTCGCCGACCGAAACTTCGACAGTCACAGATAGCGCAGGCACCGGATCAGACGGCATAAGGTCAGGCGCAATGCTGTACGTCCCTGACACCGCTTCGGCCTTCAAATCAGGTTCGGCATCATCACGCGCCAGCTCCGCAACCACCTGCCCGCTATCGCTGTCCGCCGGGCCCAAGTCCGCCAGGTTGCGCATGGCGGCCTGCAATGGGAACAGCGGTTCAATCGACGGCGTGTTGGCGGTGTCGGTATCCTCGACCCAGATATGGGCAGCCTCGGGCACATCGTCGGTCAGCGGTACAGACTCCAGTGCAAGCAAGGGGCGACGACTGGCTGTCGGCAACAAGAACCCTTCAAAAAACCCCTCCGGCAGTTTTACCGGGCTCTCCGACTTATCAGGCACTACAGGGGGGGGCACGATCAGGCTGCGGAATTGTACAATATCCGTGGGCATGTCTGGCGAAAGGGTCGCACGGCGAGCCAAAGGCTCGATCACCACATTTTGCCCCGCTTCAGACTGCCGTTCTGCGGGTAGTTCCAGCGGCAATTGCCCGCTGGCGGTCAGGTCCGTCACCAGATCATCATCGTCGCTGTCGATCTCTATGTCGAACACCGAGACATCACCCCCCGGTGCCATCGCCGCCACATGACGCACGCCTTGCTCACGCAAGACTTTCTGCACACCGCGAATTGTCATGCCATCATTGTGCAGCAGATGCCTGATCCCGCCCAACAAGGCCACATCGGCGGGGCGGTAATAGCGCCGCCCACCCGCCCGTTTCACCGGCTTGATCTGTGGAAACCGGGTTTCCCAAAACCGCAACACATGGGCCGGGGTTTGCAGGGCTTCGGCCACCTCGGATATCGTGCGGAAGGCATCCGGCGACTTGTCCATCCGTGGCGTTGCCCCTTATTTCTTGCCCGCTGCGACGCGATCTTTCATCAGATGCGACGGGCGAAAGGTCAGCACCCGCCGCGGGCTGATCGGCACTTCATCGCCGGTCTTGGGATTGCGCCCGACGCGCGCCGACTTGGACCGTAGCGAAAACGTGCCAAAGGACGAGATCTTGACGGTCTCACCCGCCGCAAGCGCATCGGACACATGTCTCAGCACGCTTTCCACCAGTTCCGCAGATTCGTTGCGTGACAGCCCAACTTCCCGAAACACCGACTCGCTCAGGTCCATCCGCGTCAAAGTATTGTCGCCCATTCTTTCCCCCTGCCATTTGTAGCAACATGCGCGGGAACAAATAGCGAGTCAATAACAGGGGCTTGGAAAGCGTTCTTTGTGCGGCAGATTAGCCTGCGCTGGTCTGCAAGGCCGGGTTTGGCCTGGGTGCGGTCACTGTCACCAACGCAGAACCACCGAGCCCCATGCGAGACCACCGCCAATGGCTTCGGTCACCAGCACATCACCCGTCTTGATCTGCCCCCGGTGACGGCCCACCGACAGGGCCAGCGGTATCGACGCCGCCGAGGTGTTGCCGTGATCCTGTACCGTGACCACGACCCTGTCCATGCCGACCTGCATGCGCTTGGCGGTGCCTTCGATGATGCGGATATTGGCCTGATGCGGCACGATCCAGTCGACATCCTCGGTGGTCAGCCCGGCCTTTTGCAGGGCGGCATCGGCAGTCTCGGCCAGCTTTTCAACGGCATGGCGAAAGACCTCTTTGCCCTGCATACGCAAATGTCCCGTCGTCCCGGTGGACACCCCGCCATCGACATACAACAAATTCTTGAACCGCCCGTCGCTGTGCAGATCACAGGCCAGAATCCCACGATCCGCCGCGTCGCCCGCCTGTGCGACCCCTTCCAGAATCAGCGCACCCGCCCCGTCGCCAAACAACACACAGGTCGTTCGGTCCGACCAGTCCATCAGCTTTGAAAACGCCTCTGCCCCGATCACCAGCACCCGATGGGCCGCACCCGCCAGGATCAGCGCATTGGCCGTGGTCAAGGCATAGACAAAACCGGCACAAACCGCCTGCACATCAAAGGCGAATCCCCCCGTCATGCCGATCCCTGCCTGCACCATCGTGGCCGTCGATGGAAAGGTCAGGTCGGCGGTCGAGGTTGCCAGCACGATCGCGTCGATATCATCCGGCCGCAACCCGGCATCCGCCAGCGCCGCCTTGGCCGCCCGTATCGCCAGATCCGACGTGGTCTGCCCTTCGGCCACGAAATGCCGACGCTCGATGCCCGAACGGCTGCGAATCCATTCGTCGCTCGTCTCGACCAGCAATGCCAGATCGGCATTCGAGACGACCCGTTCGGGCAGGTAGTGCCCGACGCCCTTGACCACGGCGCGCAATGTCATTCCCGATGCCCTGCAATAGATCCGCTGGCAGTGTGGCCCGCCCCTTGCGCAGATGCAACCCGCGCCGCAAGCCGCTCGCGAAAGCCTGATCTCGCCAGTTGATAGGCCATCGCCACTGCCGATGCGACCCCCGTCGCATCCGCCGAGCCATGCGATTTCACCACGATCCCGTTCAACCCCAAGAACACCCCGCCATTCGCCCGCCGCGGGTCCATCCGCTTGCGCAACCGCTTCAACGCGGCCCCCGCCAACAGTCCCGAAATCCTGGACATCCACGTCGCATTAAACGCCTCGCGCAGGAAGTCCCCGATCAGACGCGCCGTGCCTTCTGCGGTTTTCAACGCGACATTGCCGGTGAACCCGTCGGTCACGATCACATCCACTCGGTCGGACGGCAGATCGACACCCTCGACAAAGCCTATGAAATCATAATCCCCAACTGACGCCGCCGCCGCAATCTGATCATGCGCCGACTTCAACTCGGCACTGCCCTTGTGCTCTTCGGTGCCGACATTCAGCAGCCCCAGCCTTGGCCGCTTCAGCCCCATGCCATTGCGGGCATAAGACGCCCCCATCAGTGCATATTGCAGCAAATCCTCGGCATCGGCCTTGATGTCCGCCCCGCCGTCCAGCATCAGATTGAACCCACCCGGATTGCGTGACGGCCACAGAACCCCGATCGCCGGCCGGTTGATCCCCGGCAGCTTGCGCAGCCGGATCATGGACACCGCCATCAGCGCCCCGGTATTGCCGCAACTGACCGCCACAGAGGCCTCGCCTGCCCGCACCGATTCGATACAGGCCCACATCGAGGTGTCCTGCCCATGCCGCATGACCTGCGCCGGCCTGTCCGTCATGGCGACCACGCCTGCCGCATGACGCACCTCGACACGGTCCGCCAAAGCGGCCTCGCGCGCCACAAGCGGCGCAAGCACTGCCGAATCGCCATGCAAGACAAAGCCCGCATCTGCCAAATTGGCAACAGAAATGACCAATCCGGCGACAACAGCCGCCGGTCCACGGTCACCGCCCATGGCGTCAACCGAAATCATGATGCGTGGCCCAAGCTCCGAGCCGTCACTGACAGGCACCGCAATGGCAGAAGAGCTGTCGCTCGAACTGTCCATCTGGCGTGCCTGATGCGCGGCTTACGCCGCGTCCTCGTCAAGGTCCGATGCTTTGACCGAGGCCACGACTTCGCGGGCATCGTAGTGGCCACAAGCGCTGCAGACGTGGTGCGGCCGCTTCAACTCGCCGCAATTCGGGCATTCGCCGGGATTTGCAGCCACCAAAGCATCATGCGACCGGCGCATGCCGGTTCTGGAAGAGGTCGTTTTCGTCTGCGGGACAGCCATGTCTCACCTAAAGTTGTGGGGACATGCCCCTGATTTCCTGTGCTTTTTTGAACAGCCCTGAACCAGAACCGCCCATCTTCAGCCATCTGATGAAGCGCGCACCATAGTCATATTTCGACGCCGCGCAAGTCCCTTTCGCACCAGGGCCGACTCACGCCTTGGGGTCCGGCTTTGGCGTCTGCTCCATCAGCTTAGCCAAGGCCGCAAAGGGCTTCACATCGGCGTCCTGCAACGGTTGAGCCCCCGGTGGCACCACCATCACTCGTCCCAATTCCACCCCGGGTGCCCGCGGATACAAGGGCAAAGCCAGCGACAGCGCCTCGATTGCGACTGCGGCGGCGTCAATCACATCGCCCAAGGGTTCCAGCGTGTCATCATCGGGGATTTCCGCTTCGACCTCTTCGGACATTTTGTAATCGGCGATGAATTTCCGCGTCACCTGCTCGCCGATACGGGTCTGCACCGGCTCCAGCGTCACCGAACAGGGCTGGATGGCCAGCGCCGTCAATGTGCCCGTCAGCACCAGATCGCGCTTGCCATTGGGGCGGATTTCGCCGTCAAACAGCATCTGTGGCAGGTCGAGCAAGCCAAGCTCTGCCGCAATCGCCATGCGCCCCGCCGCATCCGGGGCGAATTTCACATGGGTCGAACTGCGCCCGGCAATTGACACGACACGAAACGGCAGGCTGGGCCGGACGGGGGGCACGGGTTCGGGCACGTATTCAGACGGGGGTTTGGTCATCGCAGGTCTCCTTGTCAATGGCTTTGAACCGCCGGCAATATGTCGTCAAGCACTCCTTTCTTGAACCATGGCCCGGCTTTATGTAATTCATGCGGTGGGGATGATCAGAACAGGCCCCGCGCGGGGTGCGATGCTGTCATGCAGCCGGACATCAGGGCGCAGACCGTCCCTGCAGCGGGGGCGGCGATGGCAGGGGCAGGGCGATCATGACAGGCGGCAGTTTTTATGCACAAGGGCGCAGCCTGGCAGGTGTCATCTGCCTTTTTGTTGTGCTTTTCCTGGGTCTGGCGTCCTGCCAGCCGATCTATTCCAACCACGGCTATATCCCGACCGACGATGACCTTGCGCTGATCAAGGTCGGCGTCGACTCTCGCGAATCGGTCGCCGCGACCATCGGCCGTCCCTCGGCCTCGGGTCTGTTGAACGACGAGGCGTGGTTCTATGTCCAAAGCCGCTGGAGAACCCGCGGCGCCGCCGAACCGGTCGAGATATCGCGCGAGGTGGTGGCAATCAGCTTCGACGCCAAGGACCGCGTGGCCAATATCGAACGATTCGGGCTGGATCAGGGCCGCGTCGTTCCCCTGTCGCGCCGTGTGACCACGACCAACATTCGCGGCAAGAGCATCATCCTGCAAATCTTTGGCAATATCGGCAAACTGAACACCGACGACGCGTTCAAGTGACCAGATCGGGCAAGTGACCGCCCCCACCAAACAAAAAGGTGGGGTGCAGGCAGGGTTTACCCCGCCTGCAGCCCGCCTCCGTCCAGGTTACGTGCTGGGCTCAAAGGTCAGCGCCACGCCGTTGATGCAATAGCGCAGGCCTGTTGGGCGCGGTCCATCGGGAAAGACATGGCCCAGATGCGCCTCGCAGCGGTTGCAATGCACCTCGGTGCGCGTCATGAAAAAGCCCCGGTCAACCTTTTCGCCGACCATTTCGGCGTCCAGCGGCGCATAGAACGACGGCCAGCCAGTACCCGAGTCGAACTTGGTGGTCTGATCGAACAGTGGCGCATCGCAGCACACACAGCGATACATCCCTGGCACTTTGGGGAAATCATCATGGGTAAAGGCGCGTTCCGTTCCATGCTGACGCGTCACCTTATACGCCATGTCATCCAACTGCTTGCGCCATTCGGCATCCGACTTCACGACTTTGTCCATAGTCCCTCCTTGGCTGACCGTTCTGCCTGTCAGGGCCCCGCAACCTGCTTGCATTGCCCCGTCAGATTGCGGCATATCTAATCACTCGCCCCACATCGGCCAAGCCCACACACAAAGAGATGATATGCAACCGCTGACCTGTGGCCTTTACTCCGCCCAACTGGCCACCAGCCCGCAGGACATGGCCGAGGTTCTGGCGCTGCGGCATCTGTGCTTTCGCGCTGGTCGCGGCACTTCGCAGCCCGCCAGCGACGCCGACCATCTGGATGCCGCCTGCCGTCATGTCCTGCTCAGGCGCGGCGATCAGGCCGTCGGTGGCTTTCGCGCGCAAATCTTTGCAAAAGATCAATCCCTGTCCGACAGTTATGCCGCCCAATTCTACGATCTGACCCGATTTCAGCGTCAAACCGCGCCCAAGATCGAGCTTGGCCGCTTTTGCGTGCATCCCGACCATTCCGACCCCGACATCCTGCGCCTCGCTTGGGCCAGCCTGACATGTCTGGTCGATCTGGCAGGTGCGGACCTGCTGTTTGGCTGCACCAGTTTTGACGGCTGTGACCCCACACGGCATCTGGCCGCCCTCGCTTATCTTGCCTGCCATCACCTCGGCCCCGAAACAGTGCGCCCGGGCCAAGGCACGGCGCGCAGCATTGATCTGACCCGACTTCCGGCACCTGCCGCACCACCCCGTCTGCCACCGCTGCTGCGGTCCTATCTGGCGATGGGCGGCTGGGTGTCGGACCACGCCGTTCTGGACCCTGACCTCGACACCACCCATGTCTTTACCGCACTCACCATCGCAGCCATTCCCGCACCCCGCGCCCGCGCCCTGCGCGCATTGGCCCAATCTTCCGGTTGACCGCGCCCGCCCGCCGCAATACTTCCCCGCCATGGCACGCGCACCCCTCCTTCAGC
>JBAXXO010000145.1:0-8277 GCA_037127855.1 Alphaproteobacteria bacterium | reverse complement strand
AGGTCGCCCAGTTGCCCGGATCCATATAGCCCACGGCGACCATATAGCCTGGTCCCAGAAACGCCGCGAACCGACGCCACCTGCCGCTGGGCAAGGCGACAGACCGATGCACATCGGCCAACGCAGCCTCGCCACGCGGGCTGCGCCAGTCGCGCGCCGACAATGTGGTCAGGTCGAACGGGCTTTGCGGAACGGGTGCGCGGGACATAAAAGCCTGTAAATGAGAATTATTCTCAATATGAGGCGAACCTGACGAATGTCAAGCTGCGCGGGCGGAAAAGCACTCGCCCCTTCGCCGGGCTTTGCCTATAAGGCAAGGACCGCCCAAGGAGGATGCAATGCCTGCAGAACTTTCGCCGATCGACAAGGCCAAATTTGTTGCAGCGCGCCGTGCGGTCGATTTCATCCTGCCCGGAATGAAGGTCGGTCTTGGCACCGGCTCGACCGCGGCGTGGATGGTGCGCTGTCTGGGCGAAAGGATTCGGCAAGAGGGGCTGCGCGTCACCGGGGTGCCCACCAGCACCCGCACGGCGGAACTGGCGCGGTCGGTGGGCATTCATCTCGTGTCGCTGGACGATGCCAAATGGCTGGACCTTACGATTGACGGCGCGGATGAGTTTGATCAGGATCTGTGCCTGATCAAGGGCGGCGGCGCGGCCTTGCTGCAGGAAAAGATCGTGGCGACGGCAAGCGATCAGATGATCGTCATCGCAGATGCCGGCAAACAGGTCATGCAACTGGGCGCCTTTCCGCTGCCGGTCGAGGTGATACCGTTTGGCTGGCAGACGACCAAGGCCCTGATCGAAGAGACGCTGATCTCGATGGATGTGATGACACATGACGTCACGCTGCGGATGAATGGCGACCGACCACGGATTACGGACGAATCAAATTACATCATGGACCTGCATCTGGGTCGGATCGGCAATCCGCGCCAGATGGCATTGGTGTTGAACCAGATTCCGGGTGTGGTGGAAAATGGCCTGTTCATCGACATCTGCGATGTCGTGGTGGTCGGTCATGGCGATGGGCGGGTGACAGTGCGCGACATCAATGCCGGGTCCGAGACGGTGGAACGGGTCGATCTGGCGCCTGCCGACAACATTTTTCGCCATATGGGGGATTGAAGTGGCCTTTGACCTTGATCTGTTCGTGATCGGCGGTGGCTCGGGTGGCGTGCGTGCAGCGCGGATTGCGGCGGCAGAAGGTGGCGCACGGGTCGGGCTGGCCGAGGAAAGTCGGATGGGCGGCACATGTGTCATCCGGGGCTGCGTGCCGAAAAAGCTGATGGTCTATGCCTCGGCTTTTCCAGAGCTTTTTGAGCAAGCACGGGCCTATGGGTGGGATCTTGGCGCAGCCGCCTTTGACTGGTCGCGGTTTCGTACCCGACTGGAGGGCGAGTTGTCGCGGCTGGAGGCGGCCTATCGCACGACGCTGCAGAAGGCCGGCGTCGTCATTCAAGACCAGCGGGCAACCTTGCTGGATCCGCACACGGTGCAACTGGCCGATGGCCGTCGCTTGACGACCAAACATGTGTTGATTGCCACCGGCGGGCGGCCCTTCCTGCCGCAGGTGCCGGGCATCGAGCTTGCCGTCACCAGCGATGAGATGTTCCATTTGCCCAGCCTGCCCAAGCGGGCGCTGATTGTTGGCGGCGGCTATATCGCCAGCGAATTTTCCTGCATTCTGAACGGGTTGGGGGTCAAAGTCACGCAATACTACCGCGGCAACCAGATCTTGCGCGGCTTTGATGACGAGGCGCGCGATCATGTGGCGGCCGGAATGGTGGCGCATGGGGTGGACTTGCGGCTGAACACGGATGTGGCGCGGCTGGAAAAAGTGCCGGGTGGTATCCGTGTGATGGCCGAGGATGGCACGGCGCAAGAGGTCGATCTGGTGCTGTACGCCACGGGGCGAAAAGCCAATGTCGATGGGCTGGGGCTGGAGGCGCTGGGGGTGCAGATCGGCCAGAAGGGGCAGGTCGTGGTCGATGACTGGAGCCAGACCTCGGTTCCGTCGATCTTTGCGGTGGGCGACGTGACTGACCGCGTCAATCTGACGCCGGTTGCGATCCGTCAAGGCCATGCCTTTGCTGATACCGTATTTGGCGCCAATCCGCGACAGGTGGATCATGATCTGGTGCCGTCGGCCGTGTTCACGCAACCGGAATTGGGGGCCGTCGGGCTGACCGAGGCGCGGGCAGCGGCACAAGAACCTGTCGAAATCTTCAGCACGACTTTTCGACCAATGCGGGGCGACTTTGCGGCGCGGCCGGATAAGGTGTTGATGAAGCTGGTGGTTTCGGTCGCAACCCGCCGGGTGCTGGGCTGTCACATCGTGGGCCCCGACGCCGGCGAAATGATCCAGTTGGCGGCGGTTGCGGTCAAGATGGGTGCCACGAAAGAGGATTTCGACCGGACCGTTGCAGTGCATCCGACCATGGCCGAGGAGCTGGTCACACTGCGCAAAGCAGTGCGGCGTTCGTAAGCCCCGGGGTTGAAATCGGGCGTCAAAAGCACAGTTTAAGGCAAGTCAAAACAGGAAGGGCGGATTGATGGCAGGCAGCGGAGGCCCTTGGGGCGGCGGTGACGATGAACCCGGGGACAACAACAAGGGTCAGGACGGCCGGCGTGGAAACGGAGATCGGCGTGGCCAGCCAATGCCTGATGTCGACCAGTTGATGAAAAAAGGGCAAGAGCAGTTGCGCGTCCTGATGGGCGGCAAGGGCAATGGCGACAGCAATGGGCGCGGGCCGGGCGGCGGCGCGCCGGTCAATCCGATCAACCGGCAAAACCTCTTTTTCACCGCCATCGGGTTGGCGCTGATCTGGGCCTATCTGTCGTTTTATCAGTTGAAGCCCGAAGAACGCTCGGTCGAGTTGCTGTTTGGCAGGTTCAGCAGCATTGGCGAAGAGGGTCTGAATTTCGCCCCCTGGCCGTTCGTGACGGCGGAAATCGTGAATACGACGCGCCAGAACACCACGGCGATCGGCACGGGCGCCGGGGGGGCGCAGGATAATGGGCTGATGCTGACAAGCGAT
This sequence comes from Alphaproteobacteria bacterium, assembly GCA_037127855.1. Taxonomy (GTDB): domain Bacteria; phylum Pseudomonadota; class Alphaproteobacteria; order Rhodobacterales; family Rhodobacteraceae; genus Stagnihabitans. The sequence goes on along the minus strand of JBAXXO010000145.1, from coordinate 5,237 downwards.
CAGAACATCGTGGACATCGAGTTCGAGGTGGTCTGGATCATCAATGATCCGACCAAGTATCTGTTCAACCTGAAAGACCCCGAAGGCACAATCCGCGCCGTTGCGGAATCGGCAGTGCGCGATATCGCGGCGCGGTCGCAACTGATGCCGATCCTGAACACCGATCGCGGCGCGATTGGCCGGCTGTTGGAGGAAGAGGTGCAGGCGACACTGCAAAGCTATGATTCTGGCATCTCTGTGGTGCGGGTCAACCTGCTGAAGTCAGACGCCCCTGAAGAGGTCAAGGACAGCTTCCGCGCCGTGCAGGCCGCCCAACAGGAACGTGACCGCTTGCAGAAAGAGGCCGACGCCTATGCCAACAAGATCAAGGCGCAGGCACGCGGCAACGCCTCGCAGACGGCAGAACAGGCCAAGGCCTATTCCACGCAGGTGGTGAATGTGGCTGAGGGTGACGCCAGCCGTTTCCTGTCGATCTTGCGCGAATATGTGAAGGCGCCAGAGGTGACGCGCAAGCGGATGTATCTGGAAGCCATGGAGCAAGTTATGGGCGGCATGAAAAAGATCGTCATGTCAGGCGGGGCGGAAGCCACGGGTGCCGTGCCCTATCTGCCGTTGAATGAACTGATACCTGCACCCAAGGGAGCGACCAACTGATGCGCGCGATATATGTGATACCCGCTTTGGTGATTGTTGCGGCTGCCGCGCTGTCGTCGATCTTTACGGTTGACGAGCGGGAAAAAGTGCTGGTTCTGCAATTCGGCGAGATCAAGCAAAGCATTGACAAGCCTGGGCTATATTTCAAGGTGCCGTTCATTCAGGATATCTTGCGCTATGACGACCGCATTCTTGGCCTGACGACAACGCCGCAGGAATTCCCCCTGGCGGACAACCGCCGTCTTGTGGTCGATGCCTTTGCCCGCTGGCGCATCGTGGATCTGGAAAAATTCCGGCGCGCCGTGGGGTCTGGTGGGATTGAGGCGGCCAGTGCCAACCTTGGCGCAATCGTGAACCCCGAAGTGCGCGACGTTCTCGGCGAAGCGACCGTCGAGATGGTGCTGTCGTCGGCGCGGGTCGGCTTGATGAACAAGATCCGCGACAATGCGCGCGAAAAGGCCGCCACGCTGGGCATTGACGTGATCGACGTGCGACTGACACGCACCGATCTGCCGCAGCAGAACCTGACCGCAACCTTTGCCCGGATGAAAGCCGAGCGCGAGCGCGAGGCGACGGACGAGATCGCCCGTGGTAACGAGGCCGCACAGACCTTGCGCGCCGAAGCCGAGCGGACAGCGGTCGAGATCACCTCGGCTGCCAACAAGGATGCCGAAATCGTGCGGGGTCAGGCAGACGCCAAACGCATCGCCATCTATGCCGACGCCTATGGTCAAGACCCCGAGTTCTTTGCCTTTACCCGGTCCTTGACCGCCTATCAGACCGCGCTCAAGGGTGACACCACGTCGATGGTGGTCAGCCCGGACAGCGATTTCTTCCGCTATTTCCTGGCTGAAACGGCGGCCGCGCCCAAACCGTGATGCAGGATGCTCACGCGGCTTTGAGGCCATGTGAACCACTGTGCATTGCAAATCGGTTCGCCCGGCTGAATAGTTGGTCATGATCTTTCCGGTTCCGCGACATGCGGGACCGCGCACATCGTGAGGAGTTCGAACGTGCAATTATCGAAAACTGTGACACCGTTTCCCAAGACTTCGCCCAAAGCGCGCAGCATGCTGATGGCGCTGGGCCTTGGGCTGTCTTTGTCGCTGGGCCAGGTGGCCCCGGCGCTGGCCCAGGGACTGCCGGCGAGCTTTGCCGATCTGGCGGACAAGTTCAGCCCCGCTGTCGTCGACATCACCACATCTTCTGTCATCGCCGCGCCGGCCGATGGTCAGCCGCAGGTGCCCCCGGGTTCGCCGTTTGAGAAGTTCTTTCAGGACTTCATGGACAAGAACGGTCAGGGCGACGGACAGCCGCATCAACGGCAACCCGAACGGTCCGAGGCTTTGGGGTCGGGCTATATCATCTCGGCTGACGGCTATATCGTCACCAATAACCACGTGATCGAGGGTGCCGACGACATCCAGATCGAGATGTTCGGCGCGGACAAAAAGACATTCAAGGCCAAGCTGGTCGGCACCGATCTGAAGACCGACGTGGCGCTGCTGAAGATTGACAGCCCCGAGCCGCTGCCCTTTGTCAGCTTTGGTGACAGTGACAAGATGCGCGTCGGGGACTGGGTCGTCGCCATGGGCAACCCGCTGGGTCAGGGCTTTTCGGTCAGCGCCGGCATCGTTTCGGCGCGCGGCCGTGCGTTGAACGGCACCTATGACGACTTCTTGCAGACCGATGCGGCGATAAACAAGGGCAATAGCGGCGGCCCCCTGTTCAACATGGAGGGGCAGGTGATCGGGATGAACACCGCCATTCTGTCGCCCTCGGGGGGGTCGATCGGGATCGGGTTCTCGATGTCGTCCAACGTGGTCAGCAAGGTGGTGGACCAGCTCAAGCAGTTCGGCGAAACCCGCCGTGGCTGGTTGGGCGTGAAAATCCAGGATGTCACCAAGGATGTGGCCGATGCCATGGGTCTGGCCGAGGCCAAGGGTGCGCTGGTCACAGATGTGCCGGATGGCCCGAGCAAGGATGCCGGCATTGCGTCGGGTGACGTGATCATGACCTTTAACGGCAAAGAAGTCACTGACAGCCGTGGTCTGGTCAACCTTGTCGCCGACGCGCCGATTGGCGAAAAGGTGCCGGTCGTGGTGATGCGGGCCGGAGCGTCGGTCAGTCTGGACGTCAAGCTGGGTCGGCGCGAAGAGGCCGAGGCACAGTCGATCCCGGCCGCCGACAAGTCGGCCACGCCGCCCGAGCCGGAGACCGCGACTTTGCTGGGCCTGACGCTGATGTCGCTGAGCGATGACATGGCCGAGGGTCTGGGCATGTCCAAAGGTGATAAGGGGTTGGTGATCAGCAAGGTCGATGTGGCCTCCGAGGCCTATACCAAGGGTCTGCGTGAAGGCGACGTGATCACCGAGGCGGGTCAGCAGCCGGTGGTAACCCTGAAGGACATTCAGGACCGTTTGAGCGAGGCCAAGGATGCCGGGCGCAAATCGCTGCTGTTGCTGATCCGTCAGGGTGGCGACCCGCGCTTCGTGGCGCTGACCATTCAATAGGGTTCACCCGCCCGATTTGATCAGGGACAGGGGCGACGGGGAAACCTGCCGCCCCTGTTCTTTTTCACAGGTTTTCGGGCGCCATGGTCACGACACCCAACTGCCGCGCCGCTGCAAGCGACAGTTGCGGGCTGTCCAGACCCTTGTCGGCCTGATAGCGGCGCAGGGCCTCGGTGGTGGCGGCATCCATCTCGCCGGTCACTTCGAGCGCGTAATAGCCCCGCGCCTTGAGCGCCCGCTGCAGGGTGGCCAGAAATTGCGGCGTAATCTCTTGCGGGCAAGGCGAGGTGAACCAGATATCGCGACGTTCTTGCACGACGCGAAGCTGCGAGACGGATTTATAGGTGGCAGGCGCCACGATGCGGCCGACGGCATCCCGGCGTTCGGGGGTGACCAGACTTTGCAAAGTGGTGGTTTCATAGACCGCCGGGATCAGGTCATGGGCCCAGCAGGTGCCCTCAGGTCCCGAAGGTGGGCCGGGGCCCGTCAGGGTGATCGCCTCTGGGGACAGATCGCCGGGATTGGGGGCGTCGACCGGAATTCGGGATGCGCAGCCCCCAAGGCAAAGGCTGCCCAAAAGGCCGATCAGAAGGCGTCTTGTCATCATATGACCTGCATCTTGTCGCCGCCCGGCTGGTTCCGGGCTGTTATCAAAGCAGCATATAGGGGTAATGGCGACGGGAAAAGGCACCCTTATCCAGCCCTGTCTGGTGCGTCAGGCGATCAGGGGCAGACCGTTACGTTGACGGCGTGGTTGGCCTGCCGGGCCTGCGCGGGGATGACTGCGCGTAGGAGGGGCTGCCGGATTGAGGTGGGTTGGCACCCATCCTGCATCTGTTCGGCGAATGGCGCGCAGGCGCGAATGGCCTTGAGCGGGTGGCCAAGTCGGGGACTGCCAGGATCGGCCATTGTGCCGCGAGGGCCGGGGCAACAATGCGCGGTCGCGGCCTTGGCGGGCTTGGCCTGTGATCTGGTCCTGCGACCCGCTTGGCGGGTCATCGGGGCGCCGGGTGGGTGGGCAGCAAATCGGCAAGATCTGGCCCGTCGTTCCGTTACGGGCCGCGACCGGCGTCTGCTCGCGCAAAACCAGACGCGCCAGCGCGCCGCCGCAAACCCGGTTGGCCGCCAATCGGTCGAAACGTGCCACCCGTTTGCCGGACCCCACCCGGTGTGTCACAGATCCATCAGCAGGCGGCGCGGATCTTCCAAAGCCTCTTTCACCCGGACGAGGAAGGTCACCGCACCCTTGCCGTCGACAACGCGGTGATCATAGCTCAGCGCCAGATACATCATCGGGCGGATGACGATCTGGCCCGCCACCACGACCGGGCGGTCCTGAATCTTGTGCATGCCGAGGATACCCGATTGCGGCGGGTTCAGAATTGGTGAGGACATCAGCGAGCCATAGACCCCGCCGTTGGAGATGGTGAAGCTGCCGCCCTGCATCTCGGCCATGGTCAGTTTGCCGTCGCGGGCGCGCAGGCCAAGTTCGGCGATCTTTTTCTCGATCGCGGCAAAACCCATCTGGTCGGCGTCACGCACGACCGGCACCACAAGGCCGGTCGGGGTGCCGACGGCGACGCCCATATGGACATAGTTCTTGTAGACAACATCCTGACCGTCGATTTCGCAGTTGACCTCAGGCACCTCTTTGAGGGCATGGATGCAGGCCTTGACGAAAAACGACATGAAGCCAAGTTTCACGCCGTGTTTTCTTTCAAACATTTCCTTGTATTCGTTGCGCAATCCCATGATGGCTGACATGTCGACCTCGTTGTAGGTCGTCAGCATGGCGGCGGTGTTCTGCGCCTCTTCCAGGCGGCGCGCGATGGTGGCGCGCAGGCGGGTCATCTTGACGCGTTCCTCGCGTGCGGCATCGTCGGCGGGAATCGGGGCGCGGGGAATGGCGGCGGGCGCTGGCGCCGGCGCCAGGCCGGGGGCGGCCGCAGGTGTGGCCACAGGGGCTGGGAGGGCGTTGCTAACATCCTCTTTCATGATGCGGCCATCGCGGCCGGTGCCAGTGACCAGGGATGGATCCAGACCGGCCTCGGCCATCGCCTTTCTGGCGGC
>JBAXXO010000144.1:0-8304 GCA_037127855.1 Alphaproteobacteria bacterium | reverse complement strand
GTGAAACCCCGCCCGCCTCGTCATCACATCACAGGGTCACTTCACCCGGACCCAATCGGCGATGTTCCACAGTTCCGAATCCCAGGCGTTGATCTTGACGCCGCCCAAGGCGTTGGAATGGGCCGACAACGTGCCGCGATGCACCAGCGGAACCACTGTAAAGGTATCTTTTGTCACCATGTCGTTCAGTTCCTTGGCCAGTTTCTGGCGCGTGGGAACGTCAGTGGTCTTGGACAGTTCAGCCACCTTGGCATCATAGGCCGGGTCGCAGTAACGGTTCATGTTCTCGCCCTGCCACTGGTTTTCGGGCTTGGGTGCGTTCTTGCACTGGTACTGCGACAGATAGGTTTCCGGGTCGGTGCCGTCCGAGTTGTTGGCGTACATTTCGACATCGGCATAGAATTTCTGAAAGGTGTCGGGCGAGCCGGCATCGCCGCCAAAGAAGACCGAGGGGTCAATGGCCTTCAACTCGACATCCACGCCGATCGACGACCACCAATCCTTGATCAGGGCTTGGAAATCCTGACGCACCGGGTTGACCGTGGTCTGGTACAGGATGTGCAGTTTCTTGCCATCCTTTTCGCGGATGCCGTCGGCACCGGGAACCCAGCCTGCCTCGTCCAGCAGTTTCTTGGCGCCTTCAAGATCCTGCTTGATGCAGCCGGTATTGTCAGATGTCCAGGCGGCAGGTGCAGGGACGATGTTGCACGAGGGCGCACCACCGGCACCATAGCCCACATCGACCAGGGTCTGACGGTCAATCGCCATTGACAGCGCCTGACGTACCCTCATGTCGGACAGGATCGGGTGGGGGTGCTTGGCGGTCGAACGCTCGCCCTCGGGCAGGTCAGCCGAGGGGTCGGTCATATTCATCTCGATCCGCTCGATCAGCGTGCCAAAGGCCACCACGAACTGGCCCTTGCCGGCTGCGGTCATCGCGGCCTGGCTGTCGGGGGGGATCTGGGTGTTCCAGGCATAGTCGAACTCGCCGGTCTCCATCACGGCGCGGGCCGAGCTTTCGGCATCGCCGCCGCCCTTGATCACGGCGGTGGCAAAGGCGGGTTTGGCCGGATCGCGGTAGTTGGGGTTGGCGTCAAAGGTCACTGTGTCATTGACGGTCAGGGCCGTGACCTTGAACGGGCCGGTGCCGATGGGCATGTTGTTGGCATCGGTGCAGGTCGGCGCGGCAGCGCCTGTGCAGGCGGCAAATTGCGCCTTTTGCAAGATCGGCGACAGCGCGCCGACAAAGGCGGTATAAGGATTGGGCTTGGCGGCGGCAAATGTGACCTTGATGGTCGACGCATCGACAGCCTCTACCGACTTTACGCCGTCATATTTGGACAATTGGGCGCAACCGCCCGCCGGGTCCATGCAATAGGCGGCGGTGAACACGGCGTCATCGGCGGTCACATCGCTGCCATCAGACCATTTCAGGCCCGGCTGCAGTTTCCACGTGATCGTGGTCAGATCGGCCGAGATGCCGCCGTTTTCAACCGTCGGGATTTCTGCGGCCAGTTTGGGGATCAGGTTGCCCTGATCGTCAAAGCCTGCCAGCGGCTCCAGCACCATCGAGGACGCATAGACGTCCTTTGTGCCCGAGGACAGATAGGGGTTCATGATGGACACGGCCTGCGGAAAGGTCAGCTTCAGCTCGCCATCCGTGCCGCGATCGGCATGGGCTGTCTGCGCCAATGCCATGACTGCGGCTGCGCCCCATAGGGCGGATCGTAGTTTCATGTCGTTACTCCTTGTTGGGTGGTCAGTGACGCCTCACCGCCGGTTGACCCGGCTGGCAAGGTTTGGGGGAACAGATGGCAGGCCACAAGACGGCCCGGCTCGACCTGTGTAAGGGCGGGTTTGGTCACACGGCATATGTCCATCACCTTGGGACAGCGCGTACAGAAATTGCAGCCCACGGGTGGCCGAGCGGGCGAGGGCACGTCGCCCTGCAGCACGATGCGCGAGCGGCGGGCCAAGGTGGGGTCGGGCTCATTCACCGCCGACAGCAGCGCCTCGGCATAGGGGTGCAGCGGCCGGTCATACAGCGCGTCGCGCGGACTTAGTTCGGCGATGCGACCCAGATACATCACCGCCACACGGTCCGCGATATGGCGCACCATGCTCAGATCGTGGCTGATGAACAGATAAGTCAGGCCCAGACGATCCTGCAAATCTTCCAGCAGGTTCACGACTTGCGCCTGTATCGACACGTCCAATGCCGCAATCGGCTCGTCGCAGACGATGAATTTCGGGTTCAGCGCCAGCGCCCGCGCAATGCCGATACGCTGCCGCTGCCCGCCCGAGAATTCATGCGGAAAACGGCTGGCAAAACGCCGGTTCAACCCGACCTGATCCAGCAATTCATAGATTCGCCCCATCCTTGCCGCAGGCGTCATGCTGGTATGTTCCTGCAAAGGTTCGGCAATGATCTGGGCCACCGTCCGGCGCGGGTTCAAACTGGCCTGCGGGTCTTGAAAAACCATCTGCATCATCGGCCGCTTGCGCCGCAGCGCTTCGGGCGAAAGCCTTGCGATATCCTCACCGTCGATCACCACCGACCCGCCGGTCAGCTCATAAAGCCGGATCAGCGCGCGCCCAACCGTCGATTTGCCACAGCCGCTTTCCCCGACCAGCCCCAGCGTCTCGCCTTGCAGGATGTCGAAACTGACCCCGTCCACGGCCTTAACATCGCCGGTGTGACGGCGCAGCAGGCCCGAATGGATCGGGAAATACATCCTCAGATCGCGCACCTGCACCAAGACCTCAGCCATGGGCGGCCTGCGGCGTCCAGTGGCAGGCCACATCGTGACCCCGACCAAGTTCCATGGCGTCCACACTGTGCCGCAGCGGGTTTTCACGCGCGCAAACGGCCAGCGCATGGCCGCAACGGTCGCGAAACGGGCAGGCATCCGGGGCGGCCATCATGATCGGCGGCTGACCCTCGATCACCTGCAGCCGGGCCGCCCGCTTGCCAGTCAACGACGGGATCGTCTTCAGCAAGGCGCGGGTATAGGGATGCTGCGGCTGGCCGAACAACGCGCGCACCGGGCCGTGCTCGACCACCTGTCCTGCATACATCACCATCACCCGGTCGGCGATGCCGGCAATGACCCCCAGATCATGCGTGATCCAGATGATCGCCATCCCCAGCTTTTGTCGCAACCCTTTGACCAACTCCAGGATCTGCGCCTGAATGGTCACATCCAGCGCCGTGGTCGGCTCGTCGGCGATCAACACATCGGGGTCGCAAGACAGCGCAATCGCGATCATCACCCGCTGCCGCATACCGCCCGAATACTGATGCGGATAGCTGTCCAGCCGGTTCGGCGCATCCGAAATCCCCACCAGTTCCAGCAATTCCGCCGCCCGCAACCGCGCCTGCGACCGCGTCATTCCCATATGCCGCATCAACGGCTCCATGATCTGGTTGCCTACCGTGAAGACCGGGTTCAGGCTGGTCATCGGGTCTTGAAACACGAACCCCACCTTGGCCCCCCGCACATCCTGCAACGCTTGCGGGCTGATCTTCAGCAAATCCTGCCCGCCCAGCATCACTTGCCCCGCGCGTATTTCGGCAGGGGGCGAGGGGAGCAGTCCCAGCAACGACATCATCGTCACCGACTTGCCCGAGCCACTTTCCCCGACGACACCCAACACTTCACCACGGTTCAGATGAAAGCTGACGGAATTGACAGCGTGAACCACACCACCACGGGTCCTGAAAACCGTCTCAAGGCCCCGGACATCAAGGACAGTGTCGCCCCCATCGGGCATAGAACTCTCCCACGTCGTTGTTTTTATTGCTGCTTGTCTGGCTGGCGGTCTTTGTCCCACACGCTGTGCCCCAAGTCTTTACCAATTCGATCATGCTATCAATCCTTTTTCTTGCCCAGTCTCCAGATGATTCTTTTTGGTAGACTGCTGTCATGCTCCGGCATGTCACCGAATATTGACACTGCCTGGCCACGGCCGCAGGTTGGGCACGACAAGGTGGTCTTTATCAGGGGGAAGCAGAGTGGATCAGTTGACGCCGCGTCAGATACTCGACCGGCTGGTGGGCTTTCCGACCGTGTCCAGTGACAGCAATCTGGCTTTGGTCGATTGGTTGCAGGATTACCTGCAAAACCACGGCATTGAATGCCATCGCCACTGGAACGACGACGGCACCAAGGCTGCCCTGATGGCCCATGCCGGGCCGCGCATACCGGGGGCCGTGGTGCTGTCAGGCCATTCGGATGTCGTGCCCGTCACCGGGCAGACATGGGCCACCGACCCTTGGGTCGTGACCGAGCGCGATGGCCGGCTTTATGGCCGTGGCACTTGCGACATGAAGGGCTTTGTGGCGCTGGCGGTCTGGGCCTTGGTACGGGCCCAAGTGCAAGGCTGCCGCCGCCCCCTGCAACTGGCGCTGTCTTATGACGAAGAGGTTGGCTGCACCGGTGCCCCGCCCATGATCGCCGCCATGCAACGCGTGTTGCCAAAGGGTGAGGTGGCACTGATCGGCGAGCCGTCGCGGATGGCGGTGATCAATGGCCATAAGACCGGCACCGGCTTTCATGTGCATGTCAAGGGCTATGAGGTGCATTCCAGCCTGCTGCCGGACGGCGTCTCGGCCATCATGGAGGCGGCGCGGCTGATCGGCTGGGTCAACGACCGCAACGCGGCCCTCATGGCCAATGCAGGCCCGTCGCCATTCTATCCGCCCTTTACCACCCTGCATGTCGGCATGATCCATGGCGGCACCGCCCATAACATCACGGCAGGCGATTGCCACTTTGCCATCGAAATGCGTGTGCTGCCCGGCGAGGATGCCGAGGCCCTTGCCGATGACCTGCTGGGTGCCGCCGCCCGTCTGGATGCCGCGCTAAAGGCGCGTCGCCCCGAGGCGGGGGTGACCCTGACGCGCTTTTTCGGGGTGCCGGGTCTGCGCCCCGAACCCGCCGGCGCCGCCGAGGCTTTGGCCGCGCGGCTGACCGGGGCCAACGGCACCGGCGTGGTCAGTTATGGCACCGAGGCCGGGCAGTTCCAGCAGGCCGGCTATTCGGCGGTGATCTGCGGACCGGGCGATATCGCGCAGGCCCATCAGGCCGATGAATATCTGGACCTGTCCGAGTTTCTGGCTGGTCAAGCTTTCATGGAACGCCTGTTGCAGGCCCTGCAATGAGTTTTCCTTGGCATGATGCCATGCCTGTCACCTATGGCGGGGCACTGCCTGCGCAGGCGGATGTGGTCGTGATCGGCGGCGGTGTGATCGGTGTCATGACCGCATGGCATCTGGCCGAACGCGGACTGTCGGTGGTGCTGTGCGAAAAGGGCCGCATCGCAGCCGAGCAATCCAGCCGCAACTGGGGCTGGATCCGGCAGCAGGGCCGCGATCTGGCCGAATTGCCGATCATGATGGAAAGCATGGACCTGTGGTGCCAAATGGCCGCCCAGATGCCGGGTCTGGGGTTTCGGCAGCAGGGTGTCATGTATCTGGCGCGCAGCCATGACGAGATGCTGGGCTTTGAACGCTGGATGGTTCAGGCCCGCGTGATGGGGCTGGATGTTCGCCTGCAAAGCTCGGCACAGGTCCATGGGCGCTATCCGGGGGCGACGATGCAATGGGTCGGCGGCCTGTTCACCCAAAGCGATGCAATGGCCGAACCCTGGGTAGCGGTGCCTTTGCTGGCGGCAGGGGCGGTAGAGCGCGGGGCGGTGATCGTTGAGGGCTGTGCGGCAAGGCGGCTTGACCGCGCGGGTGGCCGGGTCGTCGGCGTTCATACGGAACGGGGCCGGATTGCCTGTGATCAGGTGGTGGTGGCAGGTGGGGCGTGGTCGTCGCTGTTTCTGGCCGCCGAAGGGGTGCGGCTGCCGCAACTGTCGGTGCTGGCCTCGGTCCTGCAGACCGAACCGACGGGGCAGGTGACCGATGGCTGTCTGGCTGATGACCGGATGGGGGTGCGCCGCCGTGCCGATGGCGGCTATTCGCTGGCGCCGGGGGCAAGCCACGATTTTTATATCGGCCCTGACGCGTTCCGCAACCTGCGTCTTTACCTGCCGGTGTTGAAGACAGACTTTCGCAAGACCCGCTTTCGCGCCGCCGCCCCGCCCGACTTTCCCGATGGCTGGCGCACCGCGCGCGATTGGAGCCCGGATCAGCAATCGCCCTTTGAACGCCTGCGCATCCTGAACCCCGCGCCGAATGTGAAAGCCCTGAACAAGGTGCTCGACGACTTTGCCACCGCCTTCCCCGAGGTTGGACGCCCCGTGATCCGCACCGCCTGGGCCGGCATGATCGACACGATGCCCGATGTCGTCCCGGTGGTGGACCGCGTCGCCTCGGTTCAGGGCCTCGTCATCGCCACCGGCATGTGCGGCCACGGCTTTGGCATCGGCCCCGGCATCGGGCGCGTGGTCGCAGACCTTGTCGCCGGCAACCCGGTTGGACATGATCTGACCCGCTTTCGCCTGGCCCGCTTCAGCGACGGCTCACCCCTCATGCCCGCCGCTTCTCTGTAACCCCCCGTCAAAGATACGGCACAGGGTCCACCGAATCGAGCCCCTGACGCACCTCGAAATGCAAGGTCTTGTCGCCCCCAACCCGCGCAATCGTCTGCCCGCGCGTCACCGTCGCCCCCTGCGCCACCGCCGCCGCCTCGATGCCGGTATACACCGTCAACAACCCGCCACTGTGCTTGACCACGATGATAAGCGCCCCCGACGGGTCCTGGGTCACCGCGGCCACCGTTCCCTCTGCCGCAGCCTTGACGGCAGATCCCGCCGCCGCCGCGATGTCGATGCCGTCATTCACCTTTTTCTGATAGCCCCGCACGATCTTGCCATCCACCGGCATTGCAAACCGCGCCGCCGAGGACGCGGTCCGTTGCGCACCCATATCCGGCCCTTCAGGCTTGCTCGCCTCGACCTGTGCTGCGGTCTGAGTCGGCTCATCGGGCAGCGGCGTCCTGGCCGAGGGCGGCTCGGGCAGGGGCGAACCTTGACCCGGCAAGGTCGTATCCGGCTGGGCCACCACCCCCACCCGAGAGGCATCCTGGGCGGTCGGGATGATCAGATACTGCCCCTCGCGCACCGCAAGATCGGCCCCCAGCCCATTCCAGTCGGCCAGTGCCTTGGCGCTGATGCCGAAATTGCGCGCAATCGTAAATGCCGTCTCGCCCCGCTTGACCTGATAGCGCACCGGCACCGGACCCGAGCTCTGCGCCGAAAAGGGCACCGCCCCAGATTTGTCAGCCCCAGCCTTGCCCGCCCCAAGCTTGCCCGTGGCAGGCTTGGCCGACGCGCCAGACGCCACAGGCAAGGCCTGCGTGTCGACCCGGTCCAGCGCCGAGGTGGCGATGCTGGTCACATCCAATCCCGCGGTGGGTGCTGCCACGGGTTGCGTCGCTCCCGCCACCCGCACCGGCAAAGCCAGCACTTCGCCCTCGCGCAAACTGTCGCCGGGCTTTAGCGCGTTGAAGCCGGCCAGCTTTTCAGCCGTCAGACCCACACGGGCCGCCAGCGACGCCACCGTATCCCCACGCCGTGCCACGATCACCTGATAGCCGGGATAAGAGATGACCCCATTCTCATCCGGCACCGGCTTTTTGCCGGTCACTGCCTGGACTGCGCCGGATGTCGCGCTGTCATTGTTGCGCAGGTCCCAGTCGAAATTTCCACCATTACCCCCGGCACAGGCCGTCAGCAAAAACACCGCCACCATTCCCGGCACAATCACATGTCCGGACTTACCCTTGGAAATCACATCCATCATCTACCCTTCGCCCGCCCCCGGGTTGGCCCCGGTTTTCCCGTTTCAAATTCCAATTTCAACGTCTGGTTCATGGCTGGCTTGCCTCAATCCGACGCCAGACCCTCGACCAAAGGCACAAAGCGTACTGGCCGAAGTTCTTCATACTCATACCCACTGTCCAGCCGCGTCACCTTGATCAGACTCTGCACGGTGTCCGACTGACCCACCGGCAATACCATGATCCCGCCCAACTTCAACTGCGCCAGCAAAGAACCGGGTGGGTCCTCGGCGGCGGCGGTCACCAAGATCCGGTCAAATGGCGCCTGATCGGGCAGACCATGGCTGCCATCGACGGCAAAGGCAGTGATGTTGATCAAACCCAGTTCGCGGAACACCTCTTGCGCCTCGCGCACCAAACGCCGGTGACGGTCAACCGTATAGACCCTGCGCGCCAGTTGCGACAACACCGCCGCCTGATAGCCCGATCCGGTGCCGATCTCCAACACGGTATCGCGCGGCTGCACGTTCAGCGCCTGCGTCATCAGCCCCACAACCGAAGGCTGGCTGATCGT
>JBAXXO010000143.1:0-8341 GCA_037127855.1 Alphaproteobacteria bacterium | reverse complement strand
ATGAGGCGAAAAACACATCCGCGGTTGACAGGTGCGATTAGAGAACGATGTGGGACATGATCTCTGTTGCCAGGATCAAGCGGACAAGTAGCGGCGCATCGCAGCTTCGGTCCCGTGTGACCACACATATGTCAGTGCTTCAGAGAAACGGGCGACAAAGCCGGCATTCTGTGCCAGATCTCCGTAGATTTCTGTCATCCGGATCCACTGGCTGGGATCAGCCTTTGCTGCCACGGCGCGGGATTGAAGCATGTCCCAATTGGGGTCATTTGGAGCAATCGTGGCTTCCGTTTCATCTGTTCCCGCACAGTAGCGGCACCATAGCGCCGAAACGAGCGTCAAGCCATCTGCAGTACCGCCCGAAGCGAGTACGTCATGGATTGAGGGGATGATGAATTTCGGCTGCCGGTTGGATCCGTCCAGGCACAGGCGACGCTCGGTATCGGCGACCTCAGGGTTGGAAAAGCGCTCGATGACCATATTCTTGTAATCATGCAGGTCCTGGCCCGCGACGCGCGGAACGATGGGGAGGATTTCGTTTGTCTCGATTGCGTCGAGAAAGGCCCTGATCGTGGGGTCGGCCATGGCTTCGTGGACATATACAATCCCCTTGAGGCTGCCGGGATAGGCAATGATGGCATGGCCACCGTTCAAGATACGGATCTTCATCGTCTCATATTCGTGGACGTGATCGCTGAACTGCACACCGACCTTTTCCAGGGCGGGGCGGCCGGTGGGAAAGTTATCCTCAAGTACCCATTGCCGAAAGGGTTCGCAGGTGACAGGCACAGGGTCAGCGGCAAAGCCAAATTCGGCAGCAATGTCGCGTTCGCGGGGGCCAGTGGCAGGGGTGATGCGGTCGACCATGCCATTGGGAAACGCGACATTTTGTGAAATCCAGTCGGCAAAGGCGGGGTCCGACAGGCGGGCAAGACCCACGACGGCGTTGCGTGTGACATGGCCGTTACTGGGCAGATTGTCACATGACATCACTGTAAAGGGCTGTCTCCCCTGAGCTTTGCGTGCCCTGAGGGCGGCGATGATGGCACCAAAGGTGGTGCAGGGTTTGTTCGGACTGGCGACGTCGGCTTGAATGTCGGCGGCATTGGGGTCGAACTGGCCCGTGGCTGCGTTAACATAATAGCCGCCCTCGGTCACGGTCAGGGAAACGATGCGGGTATTGGGCTGGGTCATGGCCGCGATCAGGGCGGCGTTATCCTCCTGCACCGCGATGAAGCCGATCATGGACCCTACGCGGCGAGCGCGGCGGCCGGACGGGTCTAGTTCGATCACGGTGGACAGGCAGTCTTGCGCCATCAAGGCGTCGCGCATCCGGGCGTCGCCGGGACGGACGCCGGCGCCGAGGATGGCCCAGTCGTGATCTTGGCCAAGCGCAAAGAGGTCATCAAGATAGACAGCCATATGGGCGCGGTGGAAATTGCCAAGGCCGATATGGACGATGCCAGGTTTGAGAGCAGCCCGGTCATAGGCGGGCAGGGTTGCTTTTGTCATCTTAGGCCATCCAATTCCCGCCATCGACCCCGAAGGTCTGGGCCACCACGTAATCCGATTCGGTGCTGGCCAGATAGATCGCCATGCCAGTCAGATCTGCCGACTTCGCCATGCGACCAATCGGAACGGCCGCGCCGACGATGCGCTTCTTCTCGCCCAGCGGGCGGTTTTCGTATTTGGCGAAAAGGGCGTCAACCCCGTCCCAGTGCGCACCATCGACCACACCGGGCGCGATGGCGTTGACGTTGATGCCGTGTTTGATCAGGTCTAGCCCTGCGCTTTGCGTCAGACTGATGACGGCGGCCTTGGTGGCGCAATAGACGGCCACCAGACCTTCGCCCCGGCGCCCGGCCTGGGAAGCCATGTTGATGATCTTGCCGCCTTTGCCCATCATATGCCGTGCAGCGGCCTGCATGCAGAAGAGGACGCCGCCGACATTGACGGCGAACAACAGGTCATAAGAGGAGCGCGTGATGTCCACGATCGGAGATGCGTCGAACAGGGCCGCGTTGTTCACCAGAATGTCCAGGCCGCCCATATCCGCGATCGCGGCGGCGAAACCGGTGTCGATGCTGGCCTGATCGGCGACGTTCATTTGCACAGCGCGGGCATTGGGGCCCAGTTCGGTCACAGCGGCTGCAAGGGCAGGTTGGTTGATGTCGGCCAGGGTGACCACGGCCCCCTCGGCGATATAGGCGCGGGCAAAGTCGAATCCTATGCCGCGGGCGGCCCCTGTGATTAGCGCATGTTTTCCCTGTAATCTCATGGTATTACCTTTCCGTCCGCACCAAAGCGGTGCAATTTTCCAAGCTGGGGGCGCAATTCGATCCGGTCACCGTGGCGCAGCATGACCTCGCCGCCCGCCCGAACTGTGACGGTGCCAACCTGGTCGGTCTTCACCTTTAGGAACGTGTCAGAGCCCAGATGTTCAGACAACCCCACAACCCCCGCCCAGCCGCCACCCGGCGCAATGTCGATGTGTTCGGGGCGGATGCCGATGGTTTTGGCGCCATATTTGGCGGCCTCGGCCCCCTCGATCAGGTTCATCTTTGGCGAGCCGATGAAGCCTGCGACAAAGGTGTTGGCGGGATGGTCATAAAGGTCGAGCGGGGGGCCCACCTGTTCGATTCGGCCCGCATTCAGCACGACAATCTTGTCGGCCATGGTCATGGCCTCGACTTGGTCGTGGGTCACATAGATCATCGTGGTTTTGAGGGATTGGTGAAGTTCGGTGATTTCCTGCCGCATGTTGATGCGCAGGGCGGCATCAAGGTTGGACAAGGGTTCGTCGAAGAGGAATGCCTTTGGTTCGCGCACGATGGCGCGGCCGATGGCGACGCGCTGCCGCTGGCCACCCGACAGTTGGCCGGGGCGGCGGTCGAGGAAGTTGGTGAGGTTCAGGACATTGGCCGCTGCATCCACCCGCTTGGCGGCCTCAACCGGGTCCATCCCGGCCATTTTCAAGGGGAAGGCGATGTTCTTGCGGACGGACATGTGGGGGTAGAGCGCGTAGGATTGGAACACCATCGCCAGACCGCGCTTGGCCGGCGGCAGGTCGGTTGCATCCTGCCCGTCGATGTCGATCACGCCGGAGGTGGTATCCTCCAGCCCCGCAATCAGGCGCAGCAGGGTGGATTTGCCACAGCCCGAGGGGCCGACGAAGACGACGAATTCGCCATCCTCGACCGTCAGGTCCAGCGAGGGGATCACATCCACCTGGCCAAAGCTTTTGCGGACCGATTTCAGAACGATCTTGCCCATGTTTCCCTCACTTCACCGCGCCAAAGGTCAAGCCGCGGACCAATTGTTTTTGGCTGAACCAGCCCAGGACAAGGATCGGCGCAATGGCCATGGTGCTGGCCGCTGACAGCTTGGCGTAAAACAACCCCTCGGGCGACGAATAGCTGGCGATGAACTGCGTCAGGGGCGCCGCGTCATGGGTGGTCAGTTGCAACGTCCAGAACGCCTCGTTCCAAGAAAGGATCACGTTGAGCAGCAACGTAGAGGCGATGCCGGGTAGGGCCATGGGCATCAGAACATAGAGGAGCTCGGACCGCAGCGAGGCACCGTCCATCCGGGCGGCTTCAAGAATCTCACCCGGGATTTCCTTGAAATAGGTGTAAAGCATCCAGACCACGATGGGTAAGTTGATCAGGGTCATCACGGCCACAAGGCCCACCAGGGTATCCAGCAGGCCAAGGTTGCGGAAACCCAGATACATCGGGATCAACACACCCACGGCGGGCATCATCTTGGTGGACAGCATCCACATCAGCAGGTCTTTGGTCTTGCGTCCCGGCACAAAGGCCATGGCCCATGCGGCGGGTATGGCGATGACGAGCGCCAGCAGCGTTGACCCCAAGGAGATGACGACTGAATTGTAGAAGTGCAAGGCATAGTTCGACCTCTCCTGCACCTCGGCATAGCTGTCGAAACTCCAAGGCGAGGTCAGCATCTCGATGGGCGATTTGATCGCATCGCCTTCGGAGTGAAAGGACATCAGAATCGTCCAGAGGATCGGGAAGAAGATCAGCAGGCCCACGCCCCAGGCGGCAATGGTGACGGCGGTTCTTGCAAGGTATGAGGGTTTGCGGGCCATGTCATGCATCCAGATTCTTGCCAATCATCCGCATCACAAAGACAGCGACGATGTTGGCAAGAATGACGGCGACAATGCCCCCCGCAGACGCGCCGCCGACATCATTGTCATAGAGCGATTGCAAGGCAACGAGGTAGGTGATCGTGGTCGAGGCCGTACCAGGGCCGCCATTGGTGGTGACCGCGATTTCGGCATAGATCGACAGCAGGAAGATCGTCTGGATCAGGATGACCACGGTGATTGCCCGGGTCAGGTGCGGCAAGGTCAGGTAGACAAAGCGACTCATCCAGCCAGCGCCATCCATCTCGGCCGCCTCTTGTTGCTCTGTGTCCAGCGATTGCAGGGCGGTCAGCAAGATCAGCGTGGCAAAGGGCAACCATTCCCAAGACACGATGCCGATGATCGAGGCTAAAGGGGCGTGGCCCAGAAAGTCATAGGGCTGCATCCCGAAGGCCTTGGCGATGTGGGCGAACATGCCGCTTACGGGGTTCATGAACATGTTCTTCCAAACTAGCGCCGACACGGTGGGCATCACGAAGAAGGGGGCAATCACCAGAACCCTGACCACACCTTGGCCCCAGAAGGGCAGGTTCAGCAGCAGCGCCAACAGGATGCCGCCGATGACGGTGATGATCTGCACCCCCACCACCAGCACAACGGAATTCCAGATGGCGATCAGAAAGGAACGATCGGTCAGGAAGTAGTAATAATTGTTGAACCCGGCCCAGCCCTGACGATCGGGGTAAAGCTGGTTATAGATCAGAAAGCTGAAATAGATCGTGGTCACAAGCGGCACGATCATCCAGACAAACAACAGCCCCACCGAGGGCGCAACCATCAAACGCGCGGCAATACGGGATTGCTGAGTGGCCATCATGCACCTTTGGGTGGGTTCAGAAATTGGCGGAAAGGGTGGGGCCGCCCCCTTGGGAAGTGGCAGCCCCGGATTGGACGATTACTTGATGTAACCGGCCTTGGTCATTTCCGTCGTGGTCAGCTCTTGCGCGGCAGCAAGTGCATCGGCGGCGCTCGTTGTGCCAGCCAGGGCAGCGCTGAACTGCTGGCCCACTTCAGTTGCGATCCCGGCAAACTCGGGAATGGCGACGAACTGCACGCCGACATAAGGTACGGGGTCCACGGTGGGGTGGGTCGGGTCAGCCGAGTTGATACTGTCCAGCGTCATCTTGGCGAACGGGATTTTGGCATATTCCGGGTTGTTGTACAGCGAAGTACGCGTGCCCGGTGGAACGTTGGCCCAGCCCTCTTTGGACGCTACCAAAGCCAGATAGTCCGGCCCGGTTGCCCAGTTGATAAAGGCTTTCGCAGCAGCTTCTTTCTGCGTGCCCGCCGGAATGGCCAGCGACCAAGCCCAAAGCCAGTTGCCGCGCTTGCCCAGACCATTGTCGGGGGCCAGAGCAAAGGCCATCTTGTCGGCAACGGTCGAGTCCTTGCCGGTCACGAAAGAGGCCGCCACGGTGGCGTCGATCCACATCGTGCAATGACCTTGCTGCATCAGCGCCAGGTTCTCGTTGAAGCCGTTGTTCGATGCGCCCGGAGGACCGTCATTGTTCATCAGGTCCAGATAGAAGGCCAGTGTGTCTGCCCAGGGCTTTTGGTCGAACTGGGGTTTCCAATCCATATCGAACCACTTGGCACCAAAGGAGTTGGACATGGCGGTCAGGAAGGCCATGTTTTCGCCCCAGCCGGCTTTGCCGCGCAGGCAGATGCCGTATTGCTCTTTGGCCTTGTCCGTCGTGGCGTCTGCGATCTTCTTGATGTCGGCCCAAGTTGGGGCGTCAGGCATGGTCAGGCCAGCGGCCTCGACCAGGTCCTTGCGGTACATTACCATCGAGCTTTCGCCATAGAAGGGCGAGGCATAGAGGTTGCCATCAACCGTCAGACCGCCAGCAATCGCGGGCAACAGATCGGCCTTGTTGTAGCTGTCGGGCAGGTCGTTCAGGCTGACCAGCCAGCCTTGCTTGCCCCAGATCGGAACCTCATAGGTGCCGATGGTCAGAACGTCGAACTGCCCGCCTTTGGTGGCGATGTCGGTGGTGACTTTCTGGCGCAGGACGTTTTCTTCCAAAGTCACCCAGTTGACCTTGATTTCTGGGTTTTTGGCATAGAAGTCATCCATCAACCCCTGCATCCGGATCATGTCGCCGTTGTTGACGGTGGCCACGGTGATCTCGGTGGTTTCGGCCAATGCCACGCCCGTCAAGGCAAGCAGTGCCGACGCGCCAAGCAGCGCGCGAAGCTTCAGTTTCATGTGTACCCTCCCTGTAAGCGTATGAGCAAATCATCGCTTGCTGAGTAAATGCTCCTATCCACCCCAGTTGCGTCAAGAGCTATCTTTCGCTGCACAAGCAAAAGCTCAGGGCGTCAGGATGGCGCTTTCCGTTGCCTCCTCGGTAATCAAGCCATTGATAATTCGCGATTGCAGCGCTCCGCCGAGCGCAGGCCGGGTTTGGAGAGCAAGACACTTGATCCGCAGGTCGAATCCGGCGAGCCTGACGTGAATCGGCAGGCCAATTGGGGGCGGTCGGGCGATGCATCATGAATTTGGCGGGAGGAAGAAATTGGCTGTGATACTGGGTGATATACTGGATGGCAAAAACGGAATCCCGATCGCAGATTTTCTGACGGTTTAGCCGGAGACGATGAAATCTATGGGCTGTTGCTGGGCGACGTGCTCACCGGCCTCGGCGGCGTTGACTTCCTGTATGGTGGCAAGGGCAACGATACGCTGTTCGGCGGTACCGGCAACGATATGATGAGCGGTGACGAGGATGATGACCGCTTGATCGGCGACGCAGGCGACGATTTTCTTGATGGCGGCAAGGGCCTCGACTACCTCGATGGCGGCGCGGGGAATGATGGTCTGTTTGGCGACAGCTCCCAAACTGAGATTTCCCGTGATACCCTGATTGGCGGCAGCGGGGATGATCAACTGTTCGGGGGTGGCGGCAATGATGTGCTTCGTGGCGGCGATGATCGAGATCTGATCTCGGGTGGCTTTGGCAACGATGATGCCGATGGTGAAAAGGGCAACGACGAGGTGACCGGAAATGCCGGGTCTGATCAACTGAACGGCGGCGACGGCAATGACAGGCTGTATGGTCATACCATCGTGGCATTTAAAGACGATCCGGATGATGGCGCGATAGACCAGCTGTCTGGCGGTGCCGGCAATGACGTTCTTTCGGGCTGCAATGGGAACGACATAATGGCCGGCGGCATCGGCGATGACACGCTCTATGGCCACTACATGGCTGGCCTGCCCTTGCTTCCCGACGACGATGGTGGCGATGACCTGCTGAACGGTAACAGCGGCAACGATGTCCTGTTCGGCGATCTGGGTGATGACGATCTTTACGGCGGTTCGGGGTTGCGCGACCGCGCCGATTATTCCCTGCTGAACGCCGGGGTGCAGATCGACCTGCAAGTGACCGCGCGCCAGAATACCCAAGGAGCAGGATTGGATGTGCTGGACGAGGTCGAGGATGTGACCGCAACCAACCGAAATGTCGGCATCACCGGCAGCGCCTTGGCCAACAAACTGTTCGGGCTCGGCGGCAATGATCTGCTGTTGGGCAAGGACGGCAACGACTCGATCTTTGGCGGCGCTGGCAAAGATGCTATTGAGGGCGGAAAAGACGACGACCTGCTGGACGGCGGTATCGGGATAGACACCGTCAGCTATGATGATGCCGCCGCCGGGGTAGAAGTGAATATACAATCTACCTTTGCTCAAGACACCAAGGGCGGCGGGACCGACCGGCTAAACGGTTTTGAAAATCTGGTGGGCAGCGATTTCAATGACAGGCTCTACGGATCACGTGGCGACAACGACATCTATGGCGGCAAGGGCAACGACGATCTGTTGGGTGGAACTGGCAAGGACCGACTTTATGGTGGTGCAGGTGCCGACAATTTCATCTTTGAAACCGCCTCTGCCAGCCCCATTGGTGCCCCCGATACCATCGGCGATTTCCAGCGCGGCCGCGATACGATCGAGTTGACCTTCATCGACGCCAACACCACCGCCGCCGCCCCAGGCGATCAGGGCTTCACCTACATCGGCATCGCCTTGGTTTTTGGCTTGGGCCAACCCGGCCAGTTGCGGCTGTTTGGTGGAGTCGTTTACGGCGAAACCAATGGTGATGCGGTTGCCGATTTCGCCATCAGCGTCAGCGGGATCACCGCACTGGCAGATTCCGATTTCGCCTT
>JBAXXO010000142.1:0-8372 GCA_037127855.1 Alphaproteobacteria bacterium | reverse complement strand
TAGGCTACCGCCTGCACCTGCTGATCGGTTTGGGTTGCGTTGAAGTGGACCACGGCGGGCGGTTGCCCTATGCGTGTCACAGAGGGCTTCACGCCGCCCTGTATCCGTTCAGACTTCAGGCGAAGACGATGGCTGATCACACGCCAAAACGGTCCCTCACGACCAAGCCGGTGACGATCCAGCCACCACCGGGGCGCGCCATGAAAGGCATGGCGCGCCCCGGCTCTCTTCGCACAAGAGCCGCGATCAGCATAAGACCAGCGCATCGCGTCGGGTCAGGTTCACCTGACAAGACGCAACGCGCAAAATTCCCTATGGCTTGCCTGTCTTGGATTGCACTTAATCTGACTCAGATTGCGTGCAATCCGCTCTGTAACTTCTGCCCCCACTTATTTGGCAGGCTTTTTCAATTCTTTGGTTCCATGGCAACCTGAACCGCCCCAGAAGTTTCGATGCATCAACGCGGCCGAATAGCCTCTAAAAACGGTATGTTGCCAGCCATCAAACCACAATCCACCGTCAGGCTGGTACCGGTGATCCCACTGGCGGCGGATGAGGCGAGAAAGAGGATTGCGTTGACCACTTCGTCCGGCGTGACGATGCGGCCGAGGGGGTAGAGCGCTGAAACCCGGTCCATGACTGTCGGGTCGGCAGCCAGGCGATAGACCCAGGCGTTGGTGCGCACGGAGGCAGGGATGACGGCATTGGCGCGGATGCCGTGCTTGCCCTCCTCGACCGCTAGTCCGCGCATCCAGGCCAGGAGAGCGGCCTTGGCGGCAGAATAGGCCGGGTTGCCGTGGTGGGTAAGGGCATTCACGGACGCCACAAAGACGAAGCTTCGGTTGCCACCGAGCGACCGCATGGCCGGTAACAGGGCATGGGTGAAGCGCGCAGCCCCGGTGAAATTGGCGTCCATCTCGGTCGCGATGCCCTCGGGCGTGGTCAGATCGAAGGTATCCTGTCTGGTCCAGCCCGCATTGGAAATCACGATCGAGGGGGGACCGCTGGCGATGACCACCTGGGCTGCCGCGTCAATCGAAGCCTTGTCGCGCAGGTCGAAGACATGGTGTTCCGCGATATGGGAAGCCTGCAGATCGGAACCTTCCACGTCACAGGCAATGACGGTGGCCCCCAAATCGGCAAGCCGGGCTGTCAGAACCGAGCCGATGCCACCGCCCGCGCCAGTGACAAGCACGCGGGCCCCGTCAAAGCCGATCATCGGATTGTCCTTGCAGGCGATGCGCATGCGATCTTCATTGCTGTTGCTCCTTTCTGTTCAGGACCGGCCCGGATGCGGCAAGGGGGGGCGCGTAGACCGGGGTCGAAATCCCCTCCATTCGGGCCTTCAGTTGCAGGGCGACAAAGCGCGAATAGAAGCGTGACAGCGCCAGATTGCCACCGTGATACCACAGGTTGGGGACATCGGTCGGCTTCCACATGTTGCGCGGCTCGCCTTGCCACGGGCCGGGGTCGCCTGTGATGCCCGAGCCAAGGCCCCAGCACGGGCCGGTAGCATCCGCGGCCTTGCGAGACACGATTGCGGCCACCGTTTCGTTCATCGACTGATAGCCGGTGCAGGCAATGATGACTTCTGCGGTGACCTGACGGCCGTCAGACAGGGTCAGCCCGTCGGGTGTCAGTGCCGCAACGCCAGCGCCTGAAAGCACCCCGATGTCGCCGCGCGCAATCAGTTCTGAGGCGCCGACATCGATGTAATAGCCCGAAGCCGTTCGCATCGCCTGCATCATCAGCCCGCTGTCATCCGGCCCGAAGGTCAGGGCAAAGCCCGATGCGGCCAGACGGTCATAAAAAGCAGCGTCGCGGGCACGGATGGTTTGATAAAGCAGCTTTTGCTGCTCGGCGAAGATGGCCATGGGGGTGGAAGCACCGATCAAGTCGGCTTTGTCCACCGTGATACCGCGTGCCACCGCCGCTTCGGAATAGATGTCAAAGGCCAGGTCCATCAGGGTTTCGGATCGTACCACGACCGTCGGGTGCCGCTGGATCATGGTGACTTCGGCCCCCGCCTCCCACAGGTCCACCGCCACATCGTGGGCAGAACTTGCCGCCCCGATCACCGCCACCCGCTTGCCGCCAAAAGCTGCAGCCCCCTGATAGGCACTGGAATGCAGCAGGGTGCCCTTGAAAGAGTCCATCCCGGGCCAGTCGATTTTCTTGGGTGGACCATAGGCGCCGGTGGCAAAGACCAACTGTTTAGGCCGCAAGGTCAGGGACTTGCCGTCACGGGTGACAGTGACAGTCCAGTCTTGCGACGCCTCGTTCCACGACGCCCTATCGCAGGTGGTCGAGGTCCAGAGGTCAAGTTCGAAGATGCTGGCATAGGCTTCCAGCCAGTCGCCCATCTTGTCCTTTGGCGTGAAAACCGGCCAGTTGTCGGGAAAGGGCAGATAGGGCATGTGATCGTACCAGACCGGATCATGCAGCACGAGGCTGCGATAGCGGTTGCGCCAGCTATCTCCGGCGCGGGCGTTCTTCTCGATGATCAGCGCGGGCACGCCCAACTGCTTCAGCCGTGCGCCAAGGGCCAGGCCGCCCTGACCCCCACCGATGACAAGGACATAGGGCTGGTCTTGCATGCCAAGGCGTGCGGTCTCGGCAGTGCGGTTTTCAGACCAGGTGCGCCGATTGCGGTCCGCCTTGTGGACGATCCCTTTTGGCCGCGTCGCGCCCCTAGGTTCCTCGTGGCCCGCAAGATCGGACATTGCCGTCATCAGTGTGATGGCGCGGCCATCCCGCAAGGTGACGCGGCCGATGCCGTGGGCGCTGGCGGTCTCAAACGCCAGCCAGGCATGGGTTTGATCGCCATCGGGTTCCGGCGGTTCGGTGAGGCGCCAACCCGTAGGCGCGGTCCCACGCAACGTCTCGGCCAGCATCGCGGCGATGGCCGGCCGCCCCTCCATCGTCTTGATATTCCAAGTAAAGGTCAGAAGGTCGCGCCAAAAACAGGTTTCGTGGAACAGGGCGGTTATCGCGGTGATGTCCTGGTCCGAGATGGCCGTGGCAAAGGCGGTCAGCCAGTCTTGCGGGGTCTGGGTCACGTCAATCTCCCAAAGGTTCGATGGCGGGGCTTGCACCTTGGTCGACAAGGTTGAACTTGATCCGGCGCAGATTTTCACGGGCCAAAGGCCCCATCTGATAGCCCGTCGCTGCGGCAACCAGATCGATGATCAGCAAGAAGGCAAAGCGCGAGGCCGATGGCGTCAGGGCGTCGGGATACTCGGCAATCTTGGTGGTCAGTGCTATTTCGGCGGCATGGGCAAGGGCTGATCCGGGGGTGGTGATGGCGATGCTGCGGGCGTGATAGGAGCGGGCGATGTCGACGCAGTCGATCACGTCGCTGGTGTGGCCCGTGGCGGAAATGGCGATGACCACATCGTCGGGGCGGAAAGTGGCGATGGTCATGCGGGCAAGATAGGGGTCCTTGCAAGCCATCACGGGCACACCGTAGCGGAACAGCCGGTTCTGAGTCTCTTCGGCCAAGGCCGAAGATGAGCCGCCCAAACCCAGCACCAGAACCCGCCGGGCCGGGGCAAGGATGGTGGCTGCGGCCAGCACAAGGGCGGGATCAAGCTGCCGGTCCACCTCGCGCAGGGCAAGGCGGGCCTCGCCAAGGACCGAGGTCCAAAAGGGCGGCATCGCCCCCGGACTTGCACTGGGGCTTGGGTCAGGCAAGGGAGTGTCGGCGGCCAGAAAGATCTCGCCCACCACCAAAGAGCGGGCCAGTTGCAGCTTGAAATCCCTGACCCCTTCGCAGCCGATCGAACGGCAGAACCGGGTGACCGACGGCTGACTGACGCCCGCGCGGATTGCCAGTTCGGCATTGGACGCATCCACCGCTTCCTGCACGTCCGACAGCACGGCATCGGCCACCGATTGCTCGGCGCGGCTCAGGCCGGGATAGCAATCCTTGATGCGCGCGATGATGTCGTGACGGCGCTGCGCAGCGGAACCACGCATCGTCAACACCTGATCTGCGCGTCGCATCTGGCAACCTCCCTTGCCCGGACTTGGACACAACTATGCAAGGCGCAAAAGCTGTGCGTCAAGCAAATGTAGGAAACTTACACCGCAAGCCTGTGAAAAAACGCATGGATTGTAGAATTCATGTCGTCGCATTTTCGAATCGTTGACAGAAGTGTAAGTTGTCAACAGACTTTCTACGCAAGGAGAGCAGCGGCTTTTCAGGGACAATCGGCGCGTGGGGGCAAGTCTGATGGTCGCGAAATTGGCGGTCCGTGATGCGGGCAAACGCTATGGCGACCTTGAGGCGCTGAAAGGCTGCTCCTTTGACGTGGCCGACAAGACTATTGTTTCCATAGTCGGGCCGTCAGGTTGCGGAAAGACCACGCTTCTTTGGTCGATGTCTGGTCTGCACAGCCTTACCTTGGGTGAGGTTGATCTGGACGGCCAGCGCATCACCGCCCCTCGTCCCGAAATCGGTCTGGTGTTCCAAGAGGCGAACCTGCTGCCTTGGCGCAACCTGATGGACAACATCCTGTTCCCGTTCGAGGTCAAGCATCAGACCCCCGACATGGCCTGGATCACCCATCTGATGGACCGCGTGGGCCTGACCGGCTTTGAAAAACGGATGCCGCGCGAATTGTCTGGTGGCATGCAGCAACGCGGGGCCATCGTTAGGGCGCTTTCGCTGCGCCCCCAAGTCCTGCTGATGGACGAACCCTTCGGCGCGCTGGATGCTTTCACCCGTGAAGAGATGAACCGTCTGGTCGAAGAGATCTGGCTCGAGACGAAGACCACCATCGTCTTCATCACCCATTCCATCGAAGAGGCGATCTTTCTGTCCGACCGGGTCATCGTGCTGACCAAACGCCCCGGTCGGGTCCATGCAGATTACCCCGTCAACCTGCCGCGCCCGCGGAGTCTTGAGACAATGGCCAGCCGCGAAGTGTTTGATCTGATGAACCAGATAAAGGCCGACATCTATGGCATGTCGTCGATGCGGCCCAGACCGGTGGCCCAGATCGGCGGCGGAGTGTCCTCATGACCGACGCAATCCCGGAATTCAAGAAGGTCGAGTCCGCGCAGGTGGGCATCGCAGGCTCGGCCCTGACTGCGGGGATCGGTGCTGCGACCCGCAAGGAAATTGCCATTATCCTGGCCGTGGCCGTCATCGTGATCGGCGGGCTTGAATTTATTCTGTGGGCCTATGACGTGCCGCAATACATCTTGCCCCGCCCCAGCCTGATCGCTGCGGCGCTGGTCAAGGAGTTTCCGCTGCTTCTGCCGCATCTGGGCTATTCGATGGTATCGCTGCTGTCAGGTTTTACCATAGGTGCGGTCGTCGGCATGGTGATGGCGGCAGTCGTGACGCAGTATCCGCTGGTTGAGAAAGTCGTCACGCCCTATATTCTCATCTTGGTCACCACGCCCATGCTGGCGCTGGTGCCCCTGTTGATCCTGCGCTTTGGCTTTGGCTATACGCCGCGCATCATCGCCGTGGCGCTGGCCGTAGGGCCGATGGTCATGATCAACGCCGCCACCGGCTTCCGCCGCACCGATAGTGCCAAATTGGCGCTCGCGCGGTCCTACGGCGCCTCGACCCTGCAGATCTTCTGGAAGATTCGCGCGCCCATGGCGCTGCCCATGATCCTTGTGGGCCTGATGATCGGGTCGATCTTTGGCCTATTGACCACGGTCGGGGCCGAAATGGTCGGCGGCGGCTTTGGCCTTGGCAACCGCCTGACCACCTATTCCAGCATGATCAACATGCCGGAATTCTTTGCCGTGATCCTGCTTTTGTCGATCATCGGCATCCTGATCTACATCATCTTTTTCCTCATCGGCAAGAAATGGGCAAGCTGGGAGACCTGAGAGGCGGGCCGATCCAGCGCCGACTGAACCAACGACAACAGGGAGACTAGACATGACATTGATCACTGGAGCGCCCCTCACGCGGCGCCGTTTGTTGCAAGTGACCGGGGCGGGCGTTGCCATGACCAGCCTTGGCATGAAGCCCGGCTTCGCGGCGGGCTATGACCGTCCCTTCACCTGGATCTCGCCGCGCGGCACGCTCGAGGTGTTGGACGACTATGCCTATTGGGTTGCCGTCAAGAATGGCTATTTCGGCGATCTGGCCATCGATATCCAGCCCGGCCCCTCGGACGGCACCGCCACCGTCAAGTTCGTTGACGTGGGTCAGGCCGACATGGGCTTCCCCTCGCCCGGCGTGTTCTCGTTCGCGCTGCAACAGGGGATGAAGCTGAAGTCAGTGTTCCACGAAGCCGCCCGCGACACATTCAGCCTGGCCTTCCGCAAGGGTGAGGGCCCCAAGGACATCAAAGGGATCGAGGGCAAGACCATCCTTCTGGGCTCTGCCGCTTGGCAGCCCATCGTGGACCCGATGCTGGCGGCCCAAGGTGTCGACATCACAACTATCAAATATGTCGAGGCGGGTTGGCCGACCTGGGGCACCGCGCTGGCCGGCGGTCAGGGCGATGCGGCGCTGGCGTGGGAAGGTCTGCGGGCGGAATGGATCGCCAGCAACCTTGCCTTCGAATATTGGCTGGGCGTCCAGAACTCGCCCCTGCCCGCCAACACCTTTGTCGTCCGCGCCGCCGATCTCGAGGATAGCGACAAGAAGGCCGTGATGGAGCAATACCTGCGCGGTTGGGCCATGGGCCTCGAGTTTGCCGAGCACAACCCGCGCGCGGCCGTTCAGGCCGTGTTCGAACAGTTCCCCACCTTGGGCACCAACGTCGGGCCGGAACTGGGCACCACGTCGATCCTGCAGCAGATGAACGTCTTCCGTGGTGATTGGGACAAGCGGCAAGGTTGGGGTTGGCATGACATGGCCTCGTGGCAGACCTTCTTCGACCTGACGGCCAAGATCGGCCAGACCGCCACCATCGCGGCGGCGGATGTCTGCACCAACGACCTGATCGCGGTGGCGAACACCTTTGACGCCGCCAAGGTCAAGGCCGATGCCGAGGCCGCCACCCTGTCGCCGGAAATGGCGGCCATTGACGTCGAAAAGATCAGGTCCGGAATGTTCAGCCAGGCCATCGGCGCCGCTGGCTGAAGTAAGCGCCTGTGTCACGCAAACTGGGCGGGCATAAGTGCCCGCCCACTTGGACAGGAGGGATAGATGGCTGCACCGGTCAGGATACTTGTCGTGGGTCTGGGCAACATGGGCGCATCCCATGCCAGCGCCTATCACCGCAACCCCGGGTTTCAGATTGTGGGCCTGTGTTCGCGCACGATCAAATCAAAACCCATCCCCGACGAGTTGCAGGGTTATCCGCTGTTCGAAGATTACCCTTCGGCACTGGCCGCGCTGAAGCCGGATGCAGTGTCGATCAACACCTGGCCGAACACGCATGCCGACTATGCCGTTGCGGCGATGGAGGCAGGGGCGCATGTGTTCATGGAGAAACCCATCGCGACCAATAACGAGGACGCCGCGCGCGTTGTGGCCACGGCGCGGCGGCTTAACAAGAAGCTGGTGTTGGGCTATATCCTGCGCGTCCATCCAAGCTGGATGAAATTCATCGAAATTGGCCAGACACTGGGCAAACCCTTGGTCATGCGGCTCAATCTGAACCAGCAATCCTCCGGTACCGCCTGGATGTGGCACAAGAACCTGATCGACAGCCTGATCCCGATTGTCGATTGCGGCGTGCATTATGTCGACATCATGTGCCAGTTGACCGGGGCCAAACCCGTGCGTGTGCATGGCATCGGTGCAGCCTTGTGGGCCGAGGCGGACAAGCAGAACTACGGTCATCTGCACGTGACCTTCGACGATGGCTCGGTCGGCTGGTACGAGGCGGGCTGGGGCCCGATGATGAGCGAAACCGCTTTTTTCGTGAAGGATGTGGTCGGGCCCAAAGGCTCGGTGTCACTGGTGCCCAATGACGAGGCCCGCACGGGCGCGGATGACCTGTCGGGCAGCGCCGATATCGACAAGCATACCAAGACCGATGCCATTCGCGTCCATTATGCAGATGTAGGGGCCGACAAGAATTTCACTCGCAAGGATGACATCCTGTCGATGACCGACGAGCCTGGCCATCAGGAGTTGTGCGACCGCGAGCAGGCGTTTTTCCTGAAAGCGATTACCGAGGATATCGACCTTTCGGAGTCGATGGATGCGGCTGTGAACTCGCTGCGCATCGTCTTGGCCGCGGAACAAAGCATTGCTGAAGAACGGGTGATCCGGCTGGATTGACCCTCAACTGCGGGGGAAACGCGATGACCGATATCGATGCTTTGTACCGGCAGGCGGACGCCGTTGAACTGGCGGGTCATGTCCGATCTGGCGCGGTGCAGGCGTCCGAGTTGGCCGAGGCCGCGATCCGGGTGATCGAGGCCCTGAACCCCCGCCTGAACGC
>JBAXXO010000141.1:0-8449 GCA_037127855.1 Alphaproteobacteria bacterium | reverse complement strand
CTTTGGATCACGGTCCATGCTGCCGATGTGGGATTGGGGGTTAGCAACTTTGCCGATGGGCAAAGTGGCCGCCCCTGTGGAATATTGTTGCCAAAATGAAAGCTGGTGTGTGACTTTGGTGGCAGGCAATTCTTTGCGCGGGCCACAGGGGCGACCTAGCCTGCGATAACGCCTGCGGCGGCGGTGAGGCCGTCAGGGCTGTGGGGGATGCCCAAAGCCTGCATACCGGCCTGCATCACGGCCAGAGCGCCCAAGGTCATGTGGGCGTTGACATGGCCCATATGGGCGACGCGCAACGCACCCTCGGCCTTGGGGTCGTCGGGGCTTGCCATGCCCAGACCGATGCCAAGGGTCACGGCAGCCTGTGCTTCGGTCCAGCGGCGCAGGCGGGTGGCATCAGGCGCACCAAGGCGCATGGCCGTGACGGAATGGCCGCGGGCGGCAGGATCGGCGACGTTCAGGGCAATGGCGGGATTGCCTAGGCCCCAACCATCGACTGCCGCCCAGACTGTGCGGGCGAGTTTGGCGTGGCGCGCCCAGACTTGCGGCAACCCCTCGTCCTGCAACAGCATCGTCAACGCCTCGCGCAGGCCGAACAGGTGATGGGTGGGGGCGGTGCCATACCAATACTGCCAGAATTCCTCGGGATGGGCGCGGGGGGTCCAGTTCCAGTAGGGGGTGCGCAAATCGGAGGTGGCACAGCGCTGCGCCGCCTGATCCGAGAACCAGACAAAACCCATGCCGGGCGGGGTCATCAGGCCCTTTTGGCTGGCGGCGACCATCACATCGACGCCCCATTGATCCATCGCGAACGGATCACAACCGAGCGAGGCAACGCAGTCTACGGCCAGCAGGGCGGAATGCCCGACGCTATTCATCAAGTCGCGCAGGGCGGCAATGTCGGTCTTGACCGAAGAGGCGGTATCGACATGGGTGACGAGGACGGCCTTGTAACCAGGTTCGGCGCGCAGGGCATCGGCGACCTGTGTCCAATCAGGCGCGACCGAGCGGCCAAAGTCCAAGACGTCGACATGCACCCCCAGACCACGCACCGAATTTGCCCAGCCATGGCCAAAGGTGCCGGTGGCCAGCACAAGTGCGCGATCACCGCGCGAAAACAGGTTTGTGTTGGCCGCCTCCCATGTCCCATGGCCATTGGCGATGTAGGCCGCCACATGATGCGCCGTTCCCGCAAGTGTGCGCAGATCGGGCCACAGCCCTGCGACCATATCGATCAGATCACCTTCGTAGATATTGGGCGAGGCCTGATGCATGGCGCGAAGCACACGATCGGGGATGACTGAGGGGCCGGGGATGGCGAAATATGGTCGACCGGGGGTGAACATTGCGATACTCCTGCACTGCACAATGGCTAGCCGTCGCAGACGGTGGGGTCAACCGGGGAACGCGGCTTGCATGCAGGGGGTTGAAAAGCTAGGAAGGGCTGCCCGCGCGCGCCTTGCACCGGGTTTGAAGGCACCGATACCCGATGAGTGGCAAGATCAAGACGAGGCTGGAGGACTGGCAGCGCCAGTTGACCGCGCGCATGGGCGGCGATATCGGTTCGCCCGAGGCGCGCAAGGCCGCAGGCTTGCACTATCACTTCGTCGATCACGGTTTTCTGCGCGTGATGTGGCGCAATCTGCACCAGATCGGGCCCGGGGTCTATCGGTCGAACCAACCCTCGGCACGGCAGTTGCAGCGGTTGCACCGGCGGTTGGAGTTGAGGACGGTGCTGAACCTGCGGGGGGCATCGCGGCAAAGTTTCCATCTGTTCGAGACCGAGACCTGTGCGCGGTTGGGGATAGACCTGGTCGATCTGGCGATGTCGGCGCGGCAGGCACCCAGTCGGGCGGTGCTGGTCGAATTGCATCAAGCGCTGCGCGATCTGCCGCGGCCATTGCTGATCCATTGCAAGTCGGGAGCGGACCGGACCGGACTCGCCGCGGTAATGTATCAATTGCTGGTGGCGCGACAGCCCTATGCCATGGCGCGACGGCAGTTGAGTTTCCGCTACCTGCATGTTGCCCGCTCGGCTGCCGGGATTCAGGATCATATCTTGCGGCATTACGAGACAGCCTTTGCCCAAACCGGCATCGGTTTCATGGACTGGGTGCAGCGCGATTATGATCCGGCCGAGGTGACAGAGTCGTTTGCGCGGTGGCGGGCGGGCTTTCGTTAAAGGCCCATGGCGCTTTGGCACCGGCGTGCCTATGTTCACGGCTTGGAGGTGCGGCATGGACAGACGCGTGGTTCGGTTGACCGGCACAGAGGCGCTGCCATTTCTGCAGGGTCTGGTCAGCAATGATGTGTTGCCGCTGGCCAAGGGGCCGGGTCTGGTCTGGACGGCGCTGCTGACACCTCAGGGCAAATATCTGGCTGATTTCTTTGTGGCGGCGGTAGGGCAGGACCTGTTGCTTGACCTGCCCGAGGCTGTGGCGGACAGCACCTTGCAGCGGTTGGCGATGTACAGGCTGCGGGCGGATGTTCAGATGGTGGCGACGGACTTGCCTGTCAGCCGGGGCCTTGGCCCACCGCCGCCCGGGGCACTGATGGACCCGCGGCATCCGGCACTGGGGTGGCGGCTATATGCCGCAGCGCCCGAGACAGCGGTGGATTGGGATGCACTGCGGGTACAGTATGTGGTGCCCGAAACCGGAATCGAGCTGATTGCGGGGGAAAGCTATCTGCTAGAGACCGGGTTCGAGCGTCTGAATGGCGTGAATTTCCGCAAGGGGTGTTATGTGGGCCAGGAGGTCACCGCCCGGATGAAGCACAAGACCGAGCTGCGCAAGGGTCTGGCCGCCGTGCGTCTGTCGGTGCCGGTGCCCGTCGGCACCATCATTCGCAGTGATGGCAAGGAGGCCGGAGTCGTCTACACTCAATCGGGCGACCGGGGGATCGCTTGGCTGCGGTTTGATCGCAGCGCAGGTGTCATGACCGCAGCTGCCGCGGAAGTGGTGCAGCTGGACGTGACATAGTGGCAAGGCGCTCGGCGGCTTTATCGTTTGGCTTCAGGCGCGTTCAGAGTATTCCATCAATTCGGTATGCACGATGATATCCTCATCCGGGCCGATGAAGGGCGGAATCATGATGCGCACGCCATTGTCGAGAATGGCGGGCTTGAAGCTGTTGGCGGCGGTCTGACCCTTTTGCACCGGCTCGGTTTCGACAACCTTGCAACGCACTTTTTGCGGAATGGAAACGTTAAGGGGTTCTTCACCATAATATTGCACGGTGGCCATCATGCCATCTTGCAAGAAAGGGCGTCGATCACCGAGTAGATCTGCATCAATCTCGGTTTGTTCATAGGTTTCGCTGTCCATGAAAACCAGACGGCCATCGGTTTCGTACAGGAATTGCTGGTCCTTGTTTTCCAACTCGACCTGATCGACCTTGTCTTCTGACCGGAAACGCTCGTTCAACTTGCGCCCGTCGCGCAGGTTTTTCAGCTCGACCTGCGCGAAAGCCCCGCCCTTGCCTGGCTTGACGTGGTTGACCTTGACCGCGGCCCAAAGACCGGCGTCGTGGTCGATGATGTAGCCTGGACGAATTTCGTTGCCGTTGATCTTTGCCATCGTGGCCAAACCCTGTCAAAAACTTGAATTTTTCTTAACCGAGCCTATATCTTGGTGACTGCACCCAAGCAAGCCAACTAAATGACGGGGGCGTTGTTTTGCGTCATGCACAAAATGCATTGCTGACATGTAAATTATTACATGACGAATCGTCATCAACTGGTTACAAGCGCAAGATGTAAGAAAAGACAAGAGCAAGAAAGTACGCGAAATGGCCGACTTCATAGACAGCACTGCCTTCAACTTTGAACAAGGCCAACGCGCGCGCAAACTTTTTGCTGCGGTGGTTCTTGCCGCTTTGGATGATGCCATCGCGGACGACAAGAAGTATGGCAATGGGCCGGATCAGATCGCGCGCTGGGCCCGGTCGCGTGATGGTCGTGAAGTTCTGTCTTGCGCCGGCATTGACCCGAATGAACGCGTCGTCAAAGGGCTGATGGAATTCGTCTCAAAAGGGGTCCGGACCTCGGTTGCCCTGTCGCGAGAGGAAAGCGAACGCCGGCACGCGCTGGAACTGGAACATTCCGAAGCCGCCTGATCTGCACAACCATCAGCACTGCTTTCACAACGCGCCCCGATTCGGCGCGTTTGTTGCTGTGGGACAACTGCTGCGGGCCATCGCGAATGGATGGATTTCGACCGCAGGGCACACAAAAACCGTGGCGCCAATGTGACTACGGGCTGGCTTGAGCCGGCAGTTTCGAAACCCTACTCGGCCTGACGCAACGACATGGCACGGGCGATTTCAGCACGGACCAGTTTGCGCACGTTGCGCGTCATCCGCTCGCCCAAGGTTCCGTTCAATTCAGCAAGGATCAGTTCTCGGACCAATTCACGCAAGACCTGTTCGCCCAAATGCATTTCGCCAGCGTCAGACGGTTCAGCCTGCGATAGGTCAGCTTGAGACGATTCGTGCGCAACATCGGCTGAACCTGAGGTTTCAAATGCGGCGAAGGCCTCAGCCGCGGCCTGTTCGTCCCCTGGACGGTCAGGCTCGGCCACCAGGCGTGAATGGGCCGGGTCGGCCTTGGGCAGGCCGGGTTCGACCTGTGCCCGCGACAATGGCGAAGGCTGTGGGACCGGTTGGGTGAATTGTACCACCCTAGCGGCAGAGGCGGAGCCGCCTGCATCCGAGCAATCCATCTGTGCCAATGCAAATGGCGGGTCGCCAAGCTCGCTTTCCCAAGCGATGCTTTGGGCACCGAACGCGCGTTCCAAGGTCGCAGCGGTGACGCGCGCCACAGATTCGACGCCCAGATGCAGCCGTGGCAAGGGGCCGGGGCGCAGGGGCAACACCGCAGTAGCCACGGCGGCAGGTGATGGTTCAGGCCCAGATAACGCTGGCGGGGACGATTCCGGTCTGGACGTTGTCGCGGCGCAGGTTCGTGCCACAGTCGGTGCCAGCACACGAAAGGCCGGGGTCAGGATAAGCTTGTCCCCGGCCTGAGCGGGTTCGCGAAGAACGGCAGCCGATGCTGCGCGGTGTGCGGGCCGATGATCCGCGGACACCAGACGACGGATGGAGGACAGGACATCCTCTATTTCGACAGAAGTCATCGCTTCGGACATGGGATTTGCAAAACTCCGCTGACTCCACCCTGAATGCGTAAAGCAAACCACCAACAGACACAAGAAATTGAACTGTCCGTTAGGTCTAAAGCGCCAAAACGCGCCTTACTTGCCCAGTGTTTTCAGAATTCGGTCCAATTTTTCCCCGCGCGCCGTCGTCGCAGGCGCGGTCTTGACGGCGTTCAGATAGGCGTCGGGGTCGAAGGTCGGGATGCCAAGGTTCAGATGGTCGACGGTCAACAGGCCCATGGAAGACAGCAATTGCAGGCGGCCGAGATAAAGATCGGCTTCCGATTGCAGGCGTTGCGAGCGGGCGTTCAGCAGATCCTGTTCCGCATTCAGCACGTCAAGCACGGTGCGCGACCCCAATTGAGCCTCTTGCCGGACGCCGTCAAGTGCGGCTTGCGCGGCACGGACCTGTTCATCACCGGCCACCATCGACGCGCGGGCGACCTGAATGTTCGACCATGCCTTGCCGGCAGCCTCTTTGACATTGATCACGGTTTGCAGCAGGTCGGCATGGGCTTGCTGCGACAATGCAATCTGCTGGCGCAACCGCGACGACAACCGACCGCCGGCATAGAGCGTCTGGCGCATCGTGAGGCCCAGCCTTTCGCTGATCACGCTGGATGTGCCGCCGGAAAACAATTCGCCTCCATTATCGCCGGCGAAGGTCTGCGACACTGACGCCTCACCGTTGACATTGGGCAGCATCTCGGCCCGCGCTGCGGCGACTGCGATATCGGCGGCCTTGGCCAGATATTGGGCCTGCAGAATGGCGGGATGGCTTTTTACCGCAATCGCCTGCGCACCCGCAAGCGTGTCGGCGGTTTTGGGCGGTTTGGGCAGGGGCTTTAGCTTGTTCGGATAGTGACCCACTTTCGCCTTGTAGTTTTCGCGGGCCACGTTCAGGTTGCCTTGCGCCGCCGCAAGCGCCGCATTGGCCGAGGCCAGTTGCGCCTCGGTCAGGGCGACGTCGGTGCGGGTGATTTCGCCAACGTCAAAGCGGTCATTCGCGGCACGCAGATCTTGCGTCAGCAGCCGCACATTCGCCTCTTGCGCCGCAACCAACTGAATTTGCAGCCAGACATCTACATAGGCCGCTGCCGCGTCGAACAACACCTCCTGCTCGACGCTGATAAGTGAATACCGGGCGGCGTTAACAAGGGCGGCTTTCAGCTCGATGTTCAACTGGCCACGACCGAAATCGAACAGCGGCATCGAGGCGATAAGGCTGAGCGTGTCACTGCCCGCAAAGTCGGATTGATGCGGGATGGAGTTGCCCAAAAAGTCGCTGCGGGCGCCGGGACTGTAGGTGCCCTGCACACCGATTGTGGCCTCCCAGCTGAGGACGGGCAGCAGTTCACCGACGGCCTGCGCCACATCTTCATCTGCGGCACGCAGGACGGCCTGGTTCTTTTCGAGCAGTTGCGAGTTGCGATATGCCGAACTTAGCGCATCGGCGATCGTTTCAGCGCCGGCGGCCAAAGGCGTGACTGCCAAGAGACCAACCGAAAGCAGGGACCAGAGTTTCCGCATCAAGCACCTTTTCAGCATTCCGTTGTCAGGCCCAGTCTACGGCCCACCCAACAATTCAGATCAAAGCACGAAATCGCGTCGCAGCGCAAAACCCGGCAAGACCGGTGCCGTGGCGTTGAACACGTTGCGCCATGTCACGACGCCGTCGCGTTTCAGGCCGATGCGCGCTGTTCCAAGCGCCCCGACCATGAACAGCGCACCGATCCGGCCGCCGTCCTTCAACTGCGCCAGAATGGCATCTGGCACCTGTTCGACCCCGCCCTGCACGACGATGGCATCATAAGGCCCCTCGGCCGGCGCGCCCGCCGTCAAGGGTGCCGTCACCACCTTGACGCGAGCGCCCAGCAGGCCGTGGGCTGCCTGCGCCATAGCGGCATCCTCATCCACCGCGACCACATCGCAGCCCATTTCCACCAGCACCGCCGACGCATAGCCCAAGCCGCAGGCCAGATCCAGGACGCGGTTGCCGGGCTGTATATCCAGAAAATCCAGCAGTTTCGCCAGGCTGCGGGCCTCGAGCACGACCCGGTTGCGCGACAGGGCGACGTTCAAGCCGGCATAGGCCGCCTCACGCTGCGAAGGCGGCACGAAACTTTCGCGCGGCACCGCCAGCATGGCGGCGATGATGGGAAACTTGGTCACGTCCGACGGACGGACTTGGGTATCGACCATCGTCTCGCGCCGGGTGGAAAAATCGGTCATGCAACTGCTCGCAGTTTAACACTGTTTGGACAAGTCTTGCCACAGATGCCAAGGCGGTGCAACGGGCGAAACATCGATGGGCGGGGGGTCAAGGCCCCGATCTGCATCAAAACTGTGCGATCAACGGCAGGTGAGCCAGTTTCACGGTCAGGTAACTGGGGCCATGATCTGCACCTCTTCTCCCGCGCGCACAGCCGTGTAAAAGCATGACTGGCGATTGGTATGGCAGGCTGGACCGGTCTGGGTGACCAAGGCAAGCAGGCAATCACGGTCACAATCCAGCCGCAATTCCTGCAGGCTTTGCCGATGGCCCGACATCTCGCCCTTGACCCACAGTTCCGCCCGTGAGCGCGACCAATAGGTGACACGACCGGTGGCCAGCGTCTGGGCGATGGCGGCGGCGTTCATCCAGGCAAACATCAGCACCTGCCCGGTCGCTGCATCCTGCGTGATGCAGGGGATCAGGCCGTTTGCATCATATTTGAGTGTTTTGGTGTCAAAGGGCATCGGCCTCTCCTTGGCGCGGCGGGTATTGCGGTCTATCTGAAAGGGGCCGCAAATGAAAGCAACGCCGATGAGCGATACCGACCTTTTGAAACTGTATTCCGGGCAAATCCTGGCGCTGGCGGCGGATATTCCGCATCTTGGCCGCTTGGCGGCACCCCAGGCCACATCGCGCAAACGCTCGCCCCTGTGCGGATCGACCGTCACGGTGGATGTTGTGCTGCGCGATGGCCGCGTCGCCGCGTTTGCGCAAGAGGTCAAGGCCTGCGCCTTGGGTCAAGCCTCGGCTGCGGTGCTGGGCGGGGTGGTGATCGGACGCGATCTGACCGAGTTGACCGCGGCCCGCGACGCAGTGGCCGCGATGCTGAAAACGGGCGGTGACGCCCCTGCCCCGCCGTTTGACGGCTACCGCGTTTTGATCCCGGCGCGCGCCTACAAAAATCGCCATGCCTCGATCCTGCTGGCGCTGGAGGCCACCTGCGAGGCGGTGTCGGCGGCGGCTGTTTAGAGCGAGTCGCGTTCAATCAGGTTCACCTGATTGAACGCAACTCGCAACA